>NZ_JBSFJF010000029.1:0-101285 GCF_053597915.1 Streptomyces sp. NPDC001219
CCCCCGCGAGCGGCCTCCGCCTGACCTCGTACGAGCTGCGCGTCACCCTCCACCGCCGGCCCGGCACCGCCCTCACCCCCACCGTCTGGCGGCTCGGTGCCATGGGCTCGGACCTCCCCGACCGCTTCGAGGTGCCCGCGTCGAAACCCGGCCAGGTCGGCCGTGAGCTGGCCGTCCCGCACTACTCGCAGGAGACCCACAAGGGGCAGTACCCCGAGTACGACAACGGGGGCGAGGCCTGGTGCAGCCCCACCTCCTCCCAGATGATCATCGAGTCCTGGGGCCGCGCGCCCACCCGGGAGCAGCTGTCCTGGGTCAACCCCGACTACGCCGACCCCCAGGTCTGCCACGCCGCCCGCCACACCTTCGACTACCAGTACGAGGGCTGCGGCAACTGGCCCTTCAACGCCGCCTACGCCGCCACCTACCGGGACATGCAGGCCCTCGTCACCCGCCTCACCTCCCTCACGGACCTCGAACGCCTCATCCACGCGGGCATCCCCGTCATCACCTCCCAGTCCTTCCTCAAAACCGAACTGGACGGCGCGGGCTACGGCACCGCCGGCCACCTGATGACCGTCATCGGCTTCACCAAGACCGGCGACATCATCGCCAACGACCCGGCCTCACCCGACAACGCCTCGGTCCGGCATGTGTACAGGCGCCGTCAGTTCGAGAACATCTGGCTGCGGACGAAGCGGAAGAACGCCGAGGGCAAGGTTGTCGGGGGCTCGGGTGGGGTTTGTTATCTGTACTTTCCGGCCAGGGCGTCAGCGGCTCAGCGGCGGGTTCTGGGGGAGTTGGGAATTCGTTGAGTTGGGGTGTCGCGAAGGGGGCTTGATGGCCTGACGGAGCGCTCAGGCGCCTCAGCGCGGTTCCAGGACTTACGAAAGAGGTCCGGTAGATCATTCCGCCGGCTTGATTCCCTATAGGGAGTCGCTCATCGACGTACCGACCCCGTCGTCCCGCGCCTCCGGCCACTGGGTGTGCTCCGTCATGAGGGCACGGAGCGGTCCTCGGCCGCCGTTCCGGACTCCGGCTCCCAGCCGTCCATGAGGGCCTCCCATGCCCGAACGGCACCGTGTTCTTCAACCCCTGGCGGCATTTGCTCGCCTCGGCTGCTGTACCGCGTACCCCCACAGATACCCGTCAAGAGAACTTGCGGGAGAGCACAGCGAGGTGCTCTATTCGGCTCCGGAACCTGGGGACAGTTGCCGGGTCCAGCCATCGTATTGAGCACCCTGACGGTCGATGGTCGACAAGAGGTTATCGACGTACGTCCGGATGACATGTGCATCGTGCTCGTTCACGCATGACCTCAGCATGCGCAGGCCCCGATGAAGAGCGACCAGCAGGGCTGTGAAGTGCGCGAGGCTGGAAGCGATGAGTTCGTCGTCCTCGTGCTCGTCGAGGAGGAGCACCTGACCGTCCTCGCCGTCGATGATGACCGGCGTGTCGTCCCACGACCCGATGGAGAAGTCGGGCCGGTCCGGATCGTCGGGCCAAGTAATCTCCTCCAGCCCTTCGTCGGCCAGCGGACGGAGTCGCAGACCTGCAAAGCTCGTCACAGGCAGTCCAACACCTGTGAGCCAGTCGCGGGATGCGGGGTGAGACAACCCCCTCGGTACGTCGTCTGTTGACATTTGCTGCACCACGCCGGAGCCGAAGTAAGCCTCGATCTCACTGCGTGCGGGCGGCGAGAAATCAGGAGGAACAGTCGCTCGGACCCGGCCGAAGGGCGGCAGCATCGGGCCGTTCGACAGGTCCAGGGGCGGCTCTACGCCCTGTCCTCTCTCGGCCTTGACGGCGAACAGGCCGCTGTCGCCGCCATATACGTGCACTCCTCCGATTGGCAGGGAGCACAGGCGCATGCCGCTTTCTCCACGCCCTATGCCGCGGAGTGTCGCCTTCCCGGACTCGTCAGGAAGCGGTTGTCCGTCCGGAGCAAGGGGGAGGGTGAGGTGCGATGCAACGGATTCCGGCGTGGTGCCCGTCCAGGGGCCAGCGGTCACTGAACCGTCACTCACATCCCAGACCCGGCCCTGGCGATCGGGGTTTGAGCCGATGGTGAGAACTGCCGGACGGCCTTCCTGCACTACGTGGATGAGCGATTCAATGCCGCCGGGCTCGACGAGTTCAGGGGCGAGGCTTCCGGGCGGCCGCCAGGAAGCCCAACAGGTTTGCCAGGGGAGAAGAACACCGGATTCTTCGATGCCACGTACGACGTCCGTGCGACCTCGCGCGGTGTGTGTGAGGTGAAGCCAGGCGGCCCAGGCCGGTTGTTCACCACCGGGCTCAACGCCGCAGCGCCACAGATGACGCGCGTCGCTGGCTGCGTTGTCCGTAGTTGCGTCGCCTCGCTTGGAAGCGGCGCACGCGGCGTCCAGAATCTCCCGCTGTCCGATGTTCGCCAGTACTGCACCGTCATCGAGGACCGCTGGCAGCTGTCCGCTGCGGGCCGCATGCATCGCGAGTCCGTGAGCCGCGTACCGGCCCACCGGCCCTGACGCAGCCCATCCGCGAGGGTGTCGCATCTCCTCTTCGCGGGCGCGCAGCCAGACGACAATCTCCGTGTCAACAGCCGCTATCAATTCCGCGCTCGCTGTGTGCCGCAGGCGGTCGGCATGGTCTTCGTGGCGGAACCTCACACCCTCCGGTCCCTTTACGAAAAGCTCGGCATTCGCCTCCACCAGCTGCTGAAAGACGTCCTCATCCCTTGCTGATGGATCGAGCGCCTGGGTGAGCGCAGCCCAGACCGGCAGCGGCACATGCCTCGGTTCGGCCAGAGCCAAGGCGGTCAGGAAGGCAGACGGTACGTCGGTGTTCTGATCGCAGGCGTCCTCAGGCGTCTGTGCCGGCAAGACGTACCGTGTGCGGCGAAAGGCCGGGTCCATGACCGGCATTACTTCGACCGCAACGGCAAGGCCCGCTCGCGCCAGCCCGGACGCAACGGTGTCTTTTACCACGTCCCCTTGCAACGACGTACGGGTGACACCGGAGCGGTGGGTATTGCTCAACAGCACCAGCCGATTCCGGCGCGTCACCGGCACCGAGTCGAGAAACTGCCGTATCCAGCCGGGGCCTTCTGGCCTCGGCGGAGGCGCTCCGAAGCTCTCGAACACCTCGGCGAGCAGAGCTTCCGGTGACTTCGACGTCGCATCCAACAAGACAGCGTCTGGCTCCTGCTCGGCGACCTGACGCAGAACCGTGGTCTTGCCGGCCCCGAGCGGCCCGGCGAGCTCAAGCACCCGCCGCTCGGCCGACTGGCGGCCGCGCCACCATGCGACCACCTTTTCGGCGGCGTCGTGCCTGTGCACCTGCTCAAGCACCGGGGTCAGGGCATTCATCGATTCTCTCTTCCGGCGGTGCAGCGGATAACGGCCGCTATTCTGTGCCGCATATTTCTACCATAGTTGCGGCTGAGCCGCGATCCAGATGTGTGCCAGCGAGGCCATGTGATCCGTGAACTCTTTATCGCGGGCCTTCTCTGCATCGGTCCAGACATCGGGATTGTTCTTGATTTCCCGGCTGATCTTCTTGCTGTCTATCGCTTCCCCGGCGTCCTTCGCTTCCTTCTTCAGTCGTGCACGCTCGACGTCCCGCATGCTAACGCCTTCCTGGTCGGAGCGATAGGTGAGGCTGTAATACACGGGAACCCCCTTGATGCGCGAACGGAGCTGGTCGGAGCAATTGGCGTGACCTTGTCCCAGACCGCACGGCTCACGTTCAGTGTAGAGCGCGGCGATGGTGTACCTGTCTTTCTGTTCTTCCGCCTGCTGGTCCGATACGTCGCCGCCGTTTCCCTTTGCCGCCGCTTCACGCGCTTCCAAGTTTGCGTTGTGCATCCAGTCCAGCAAGTGCTTTTCCGAATGGCGAGGAGCTACACCCTTCTCGCCGGCGGGGACGGAAGAGTCCACTACATAGGTGGTCTTCCCCTTGTCGTCGGACACCTCAAGCACCGCGAAGTTTCGCCCGGAAAAGTCGGGACGATGGTCTCCTGAACGATTCAGGAGTTCGTCTATGCCGACCTTTTCCAGCTCTTTCTTTATCTGGTCGTTGAGTAGGGCATCCGAGTCTATTTGTTCCTCGTTGTGCTCGTTCTCATGATCCACCGAATGGTCGGTTACTGCGGCTTGGCCGCCCAGTTTGTCGACAGCGTGATTCACATCCGGGTTGACTTTGAGATCATCAGGCCAGGACGCGGCGTCGCGCTTGCGAACCGATGCCGATTCTTTGAAAGTGGTGGCAGCATCTGGATTCTTCGGGGGCTTGATTCGGCGGCGCTTTCTTGGCTTGGCCTGTCCCTCCTCTGCGGCCGCGTCTGCCCAACGCTTCTGCTGTGCCGTGGGAATCGGGCGATAGGCATTTTCGCTGCGATGCGGACTCCGGCTCACAGAGTGACTTTTATGGAAGGACGTGCTCAGGCGGCCGAGGGCGGAAACTACTGCAAGTTGCTGGCCTTGATTGAGATAGGCGAACCCGGGGAGCAAACTCTCCAGCTTCTGTTTGGGTACAGGCCTTGGCCCCTCTGGTTCATTGCCTTGGTCGGCAACGAACCGCAGGGCATTGGCCAAAGGCCCGGCTTCGCCGTTCGGCCCGGGTTCGGCCCACTGGTTGAGCATCTGGCGCGGAAGCTCAAGGTCTATGCGCTGTACGGGGTTGCCTGTTTCGGGGTCGCGCAGATCGTCTTGTGCGGAGTCCAGCGGTAGATCGCGCTGCGGAGCCTGTTCCAGCAGATCAGCCTCTGAGGCTTGGGGGGCACGATGCAGCGGAAGTTGATGGTTGAGGTGGCCCCGCTCCTCCCGCGGAGGGAGTGGGTTTCGATTTTGCGGGTCGATATCACTGTTCGTCGGATGCTGGGGAGAGCTCCCCGGATTGCGCGGCCGTTCGTTGGCTCGAGGCTGCTGTGAAGCGTTGCTCGCATCCGGCCGAGAGGTACTCGGAGCCTGGGTCGGGCGCGAGCCTTCGGGTGCGCCTGCGGGCCCTGGATTCTGGTGCGGCTGTTGGTAGGGGCCGGGCTGGCTTGCGTACGGGCTCTGCTGGTGCGGCTGCTGGGCGTACGGGTTCGGTTGCTGCTGCGTGTATGGGTTCTGCTGTTGCGGCTGAGGCTGGTTGTACTGGGAGGCCTGCTCGGACTGGGCCTGTTGTTGTTGGTCCTGCGGCTCGGGATGGTGGGGCGGTTGCAGGGCGGGCTGGTTCTGGACTGTGTCGGGGTTGTACGGCTTGCGGTCGGCGTCCAGGATGAGGGGCCAGACGAGGGTGGCGCTTGTGTTGAGGGGCTGGTCGCTGACCTCGCCGGACTGGCTGTCCACCCAGATGACGCGGCCGTTGTGATTGACCGCGTTGAAGATGTGCGAGCCGCCGTCCTCGCCGTCGTCCGTATCGGGCCAGGCGACCAGTAGCACGGCTGATGCGCCATGCCCCGCCTGGCGGAGCTCGTCGGCTATGAGGTGGTAGCCGTCCGGGCAGTCGAGCCCGAGTTCACGGAATGGGGTGCCGGCCCACTGCTCGATGTTGTCTACGCCATCCCGTTCGCCGGTTTCGAGGTCGATGCCGCCCTCGCCGTCCGGGTCGTAGGTGCGGACCGCGGACACCTGCGGGTTGCCGTACCAGGACTCCAAAAAGGAGCGGCCGCAGTCGGCGCAGTTGTTGGACCGTCCGAGGACGTCGGGGCCGCCGTCGTTCTGCAGCTGGGCCCAGGGCTGGAAGGGATCGTTGAACGGTCGCGGAGTACCGTCCGGATTCCGCGGAAAGCTTGCCTCCAGCGCCCTCTGGTCGTGCGGGAACGGGAAGTAGAGGCCTTCCGTCCCGAAGTTGAGGCCGATCCGTACGTCGGTGTTACTCCGCTGGTTCGGGCGTTGCGGGACCGGCGCTCGGTGCTGTTGCTGCTGGTCCGGGTGGGCTTGGGTCGGATTGGCATCCGGATGGTGCGGTGCGGGCTGCTGATGCGGTGCCGGCTGCTGTTGAACGGGCTGCTGCTGGGGCTGGTAGTGGGGCTGTTGCTGCTGCGGGGCCTGCTGGTGGGTGGGCGCGTGACGCTGCAGCGTGGGCTGTGGCTGGTGCTGAGACTGCTCTTGCGGATGGGGGGAGTTGGGGTTCGGCGCGCCTGGTTTTTGGGCACCCGGTTGCGACGGGGGCTGACGGGGGCCGTCGGCCCGAGGCTGGCCCGAACGGGCGGCGTCAGGCTGCTGCGCTGTGTCTGGGCGGGGGGCGTCGTGGCGGGCCCCGTCCGGTCGGGGTGAGTCCGGCCGGGTTGAGTCTGGGAGTGTGGCATCGGGGCCTGCCGCATCGGGGCGGGTGGCGTCGGGATGTGTGGCGTCGGGCCGGTTGCCGTCAGGCCGGTTCGAGTCCGGTCGCGTGGCGGCACCGCTGGGGTTCGCGGGAGGTTGCGGGAGCCGGCGGCTGTCGTCCTGGCGGGGCGAGTCCGGACGCGTGCCGTCGGAGTTCTCGGGCCGGAAGTCGTTGTTGCGGGCAGGACCGTCGAGGCGGGGGTTGTGCGGCGGTGCCTCGGGGCGTGGCTGCTGGGTGTGGTCGTGGATCGGCTGGGTGCCGTCGGGGCGGCGGTTGGGGCGAGGAGAAACGTTTCTGTTGGCCGGGGCGCCGCCGCGAGGTGTAGTGGTGCCGGCGCCGCCCTGAGGCGGCATGGCGCCCAACATCGGGCCACTGGCCTGTGGGGTGTTGGACTGCTGCGCCTGCTGGGGGTTGGGCGAGGGAGTGCCGCTGCTGGCGTCGGCTGCGTGCTGGGTGGGCGGGGGAAGTGTCGCCGTGCCCGCGGACTGGGTGTTGACGCTCGTGTCATCGCGGTCGTCCGGGACGGTGGGCATGGGGTCGCCGGGGGCCGGGTCGCGTTGGCCGATGGGTTGGTTGGACGGCGGGGTGTCGTGGGCGGGGGCGCTTTGGGGTGGTGTGCCGCCGACGTGTGGCATGGAGGGGCGGCCGTTACCGGGGGAGGTGTCCCCGTTGTTGGTGTTGCCGGTTGCGTCGTGGGAGGGGGCCGGGTCCGGTGACGGGCCTGGGGCCGGTGAGGGAGCCGGGTCCGGGCGTGAGGGTGGGGCCTGGTGGGGGGGTTGGTCGGGTGTGGGCTGGGTGTTGATGGGTTCCGGGGTGGGTGCGGGGGCGGGGGCGGGGCGTGCGGAGTCCGGGGTGTTGTCCCGTTCCGGCTGCGTGCTGATCGAGTCGGAATCCGGACGTGCCGAGTCCGGGGTGTGGGCTGGGGTTGGTTGGGTGTTGATGGGTTCCGGGCTGGGGCGTGCCGAGTCTGGGGTGTTGTCCGGCGCCGGCTGGATGCTGATGGAGTCGGGGTCGGGGCGGGGGGTGTCGGGGGTGCCTTCGGAGTGAGGGGTGGCGCTGTCGGTGTCGGGGGTGTTGGTGGTGCCGTGGGGGGTGTCGTTGTCGGCTTGGTAGCCCTCGTCGAAGGGGGAGCGCTGCTCTGGGGGCGGGAGGGGCTCGGCTGTGGGGGAGACGGGTGTGGGGGAGACGGGTGTGGGGTCGGGGCGGTTGGTGGGGTTGTCGGCGGCCGGGTCGGTGCCCTTGTCCGCGTCTGTGCCCGTGCCTGCACCTGTGTCGGTGTTTCCGATTGTGCCGGTGTTGTCCGTGGTGCGGGGGGTGTGGCTGGTGGAGTTGCCGCCGTCCGAGCTGCCGTGGTTACCCTCGCTCCCGCTCCCGCTGCTGTCGCTGTTGTCGCTGGAGGGGCTGCCCGAACCGGAACCCGAGTCGGAATCGGAGCTGGAGCTGCTGCTCGAGTCGTTTCCGGTGTTGTTGCTGGAGCCGCTGTTGCTGCTGCTGTCGGCGGAGTTGCCTCCGTCGCTGTCGCTGGCGCTGCTGCCTTCGGAGTCGCCTCCGTTGGTGCCGGAGTCTGCGTCGCCTCCGCTGTCTCCGGAGCCATTGCCGCTGTTGTCTGTGACGCTGTCTCTGCCGATTTCGGCGCGGGCGTCGAGGCCGCTGCGGGCGCGGTGGCCGGCGCGGTGACCGGCGCCGTCGCGGAGCCCTTCGCCGAGGGCTTCGCCTGAGTTTTCGAAGGCTTCTTCGCCGGCTTTGTAGCCCTCTTTGAGGGTCCGGCCGACGTTGTAGCCGTTTTGTGCGCCGAAGTTCTGGTTGACGGTCTGCGCGATGAGGTCGGAGACCATGGCTTCGAGGGCGGAGATGACGGGTTCTTTGGCGGTTTCCAGGATTGCCTGGAGGAGTTGCTGGGCGACTTCTTTGAGGATGCGTTTGACGAATTCGCGGGTGGCGATGGTGGCGGCTGCGCCGCCTATTTCGGACAGGCCGAGGGTGAAGGGGGCGGCGGCCTGGGCTGCTATGAGTTCGGTGGCGAGGATGACGAGTTGGACGATGACGGCGATTTTCATGCCGATGACGAGGGTGGCGGCGGCTTCGAAAGTGAAGGCGATGACTTCGGCGGCCTCGGCGGCGTCGTCGAAGTAGCCGGAGCCGCCGGCGAACTTGTCCCAGGTGGCGCTGAAGCCCTCGGTGGCGTCGCCGGTGTTGGCGCTGAGGACGTTGGCGGCGTAGGTGGCGCCGTTGGCCTGGTGTTCTCGGACCTCGGCTGCGAACTGGCGCCATACCTGGGCGCATTCGAAGAGCTTGTCTTCGTCTGCGGTCGGCCAGTTGAAGCCGAGCATTTCCAGGACCCACTCAACAGCGGCGGGTGGGTTCAGCAAGGTGGAGCTCCCCCGTGAATGTGCGTGTGTGACATGCGCGGTGGGAGGCAGGCGCTGGACCGCCCCTCACCGAAGGAGCGGCGAGGCGGCGGGTCTGGGCAGCCTCTCACCACGGAATTGGCGAGGTGGCGGTGTCAGCGCTGCTGTTGCGGGTCTTCCAGTCGGGCCTGGAAGAAGGTGCCCTTGGGCTTCTGCTTGGTCGGGTCCTGCCAGGCTTGTTCGTTTTTGACGTGCTGCTTGATCAGCGACTCGCTGAAGTCTTCGCCTTCGGCGTAGTTTTTGGACATGGAGGTCAGGGCCTTGCCGATTTCCTGGAGTTTGGAGGAGAGGTGACCCATGGACTCGTTCATGCCGTCGCGGACGCCTTCGTAGACGACGCCGAACTTTTCGCCGATCTCGTCGTCACCCCACGGGGGCGCGCCCTCCTTGCTGGCGAAGGAGGTCAGACCGCTCCAGAACTGCTCGCCGAAGGACTTCTCCTCCGGCTGTTTTTCCTTGCTGGGGTCGGCGGGTGGTCCTGCGCCCAGCTTGTTCAGTCCGTTCATGAGCCGTTCCACCGACGAGTAGAAGTCTTCGCCGAGTTTCACGAAGTTGGTGCCCTCAGCCTTGAGGGACTCCACATCGGTCTGGAACCCGCCTGCCCCGCCCACAACGCCCCCGCGCTCACATGGTTACGTAAAGTTAACGTCAAGTCAGAGCTTAACGGTCCCACTGGTAACTCGCCACGCGCGCCTGGGTGATGGCGCCTTCCCACGGCACCGAGAAGCTACGACAGCCGCAGGCCTCAGCTTGCCCTCCGGCTGCGGAGGCGGTGGTAGAGCGCTACCGCTTCCTTCGGTGGGTAGTTGGGCAGGAAGGTCACCTCGCCGTCGTCTTTGGCGATGACGACGTTGCTTCCTCCGGGCTGCGAGGGCCGGGCGGTGGGGTTCTCGCGGCGCGGCCAGCCGGCCCGGATCAGGTAGCCGATGTCGAATTCATGGACGGACAGGCCGACGGGGCCACCGGGTGAGCCGAGCCGAGGGAAGTGCCGTCGGCCGATCTCCAGCGCCTCGGTCTCGTTCGTCGGCACGGGCTGCGGTGCACCGTCCGCAGCGCCGGAGCGCGGAGGAGCTGGAGGAGGCGTGGGAGGCAGGACGTGGTTGTTCCCTGCCTGGTCGGAATCGGTCACGGTGCTGTCTCCTTCGGTGCCGATCTTGTCGGTGGTGGTCAACCTAGCTCACGTTGCAGCGGCCCGATTGGTTCACCTCCGGTGGAGGCAAGCTGCTCGGCGGTGCGTCCATGCGCAGGGCGGGGGTGCAGGCTGGTCGGAACCGCACGGTCGAGCGAGTAGCTGTTCTGGACGCCGAAGTTCTGACTGGCGGTCTGGGCGATGAGGTCGAGACGCTGGCCACCAGGGAGGAGATCACCGGCTTCTTGGCAGTTTCATGGATTACGTGCATGAACTGCAAAAGGTGCGTGGGCCCTGCGAGTTGGGCTCATTGAGCCAAGCCCCCGACGCGCGTCATGGCGGGCTCTGTTGTGACTGCGAGATGGTGACCCACGATCATCCTGCTCTCGGACCGGAGCCAGTTCGTTTCCGGCAGACCTCTGGGGTGTTCACCTCTGCGATGGAGGACGCCTACTTCAACGGTTGGTGGCCCGGTCCTTCCTCTCCGGGATGACCGCCTTGTTGCAGCATTTGCGCAGGTGGGCGTGGTTGGCGTGGGAGGAGTAGGCCTTGCCGCCCGCCATGGTGGTGGGTCGGGTGCGGGGACGGCCGACCGGCAGACGGCCCCGCACGTTGTTCAGCACCGGGATGAACTGAGGGCTGTCGGCGGCCAGGTGGATCTTGGAGGTCAGGCCGCCGCGGGGCCGGCCGCTCCCCGACGTGCGGGGCATCGTGCGCTTCAGATCACGGCCGTCGGCTGTTCCGCAGTGGCGAGCACTGATAGCGCAGACCCTTGCCCACGATCCGGAACCGTTCGCGACCGGACGCCGAGAACGGGTTGGGCAGATCGAACACCTGGCGGTGCTCCGGGTCCAGGGCGGCGGTGATCAGCAGAATCCGGTACCGTCCGCCACGCGCGTGGGTGCGGGCGGCATCCACCTCGGACGGCCCGAACTCGAACTCCACGCGCTCGCCGACGGGTTCGCTCAGCGCCTTCACCTCGTACAGCCGTGTGGTGTCACGCCAGGCGACCTCGAAGTCGTACCCCAGGCTGTCCGATGCCTCCCGGTCGCCGTTGATGACCGCCGCGTACCCCGACCGCCAGTGCACCTCGGGGTAATAGCGCTGGAGCCAGGCCCGTGCCGCGACCTCCCCCACCAGGCCGATGGCCGACCGCTGGTCCTCACTCACCTGGTGCAGACGGGCCACGACCACCCGCGACGTGCCGGAACTCCCGCCCCGCCGGGGCTGGGGCACCGGCGCGACCGTGTCCAGGCGTACCTTGCCGGACTGGGCGAGGAAGGCCTCGTCGACGGTCCTGGAGGCCAGGTCCGCGATGGCGGAGAAGTGGTCGCGTCCCACGGCGACCTCCTTCTCGCCGATCATGATCGTGGCCGGGCCCGCCCCGCGTGATCCGGCGGTGCCCTGCGCCGGTCCGGTCCGGGCCGCCAGGTCGACGGGGGTGAGGCCGAGGAGCCCCGCGTCGGCCGTGAGCGGCATGCCGGTCGGCCAGCCCACACCGCGCCGCACCACGTCGAGCAGTTGTCCCTCGCTCAGCTCGACGAGGTCGCTCAGGCCGGAGCCGTCCAGGAAGGTCCGCGCCTCCAGCAGGGGCGCGCCCTGCCAGCCGGTCGGTACGGGCGCTCCGTGCCGGCGGCACCAGGCGGACACCAGCCGGGCCAGCGCCGGAACCAGGGGGTCCAGTGCGACGGTGTTGAGTTCGCGGAGCCGGTCGATGGGCGGGAGACCGGTGGCTCGGCTGAGATCGTCGTCGGCGCCGTGCGAGCGCAGCCAGGCCTGTGTCCTGGCCCGCATCTCGTCCTCGGGCGGGGTAACGAACCGGGGCAGCCAGTCGGGGTCCGGCAGCAGGTCGTGGAGTCGACGGGCCCCGGCGTACGCGGAGAGGTCCGCGCCGTCGCGGGCCGCCGCCACGTACCGTTCGCGCAGCCGGTCCACCAGGGTGCCGGCGTGGCCGCGTACGAAGTCGCCGAAGGCCTGCTCGTGAAGATCGGGGTGGGAGTAGGGGGCGTAGGCGGGGCCGAGCGTGGTGAGCGCCTCGTTGAACCGCTGGAAGTCCAGGCCCAGTTCATCGCGGAGTTCGGCCGGTGTGGTGCAGGAGCGGGCGAGGGCGACGACTTCGGAGGCCGGCAGGGGCAGCGAGACGGTGTACCGGCCGACGATCTGGACGAGTTCGTCCTCGCCTGCCGCGCGGTCGAGCGCCCGGGCGCTCTCCTCGTCCCATGCGGAGCCGAGGAGACAGCACAGAACTGGGCGCAGCAGTCGTACCGTGTCGTGCACGTCTCCCGTGAGATGGCGTCTGATCTCGGCGACCTTGGCCTCTGTCGTGTCGAGTGCCATCGCCAGGGTGCGGTCGTCGATCCATTCCGGATCACGGGTGTCGAGCTGCCGTTCCAGCTTGACCAGGACCAGCTCCAGCGCGTCCTGCAGCCCTGGCCTGCCCAGCAGTTGGGCGAGCGCGGACGTGCACGCCTGCAGTTCGTCCCAGCCCTCCTCGCTGCGCCAGACGACGACCGTGGGATGGTCGGCGTCCGGCAGCGGCAGAGCGCGCGTGGTCGGCGGTGGTTCGGTGAGCACGCCCGAGATGACGACCTCCACCTCGTCGGCCCGGATGACACGCACGGCACGCAGCCGCTCCAGCAGGGCCCGCACACCGCGCTCGCTGCGGCGCAGGAACGCCCCGGACTTCAGTTCCACGGCCAGGGCCACCACCGTGACGAGCCATTCCCTGCCGTCGATGAGCGTGTCGGCGTGTCCGGTGGGGGTGATCGGTTCGCCGTCGCGGTGGCGGACCTGCACATCGGTCGCCGACGTGCGCAGGGTGCGGATGCCGTGCGCGTCGGCCATCTCCACGATGGCGTCCCCGCTCTCCGGCCCGGCGACCAGGACGGGATGGCCCGCCAGTTCGACGAGTGCTTCCTTCAGCGGCGCCTGCTCGTCACAGACATGCACGGGCACGTCCTCGGCCGCCGGTACGAAGATGCCGAGGGCGTTGCCACGGCTGACCACGAGCCGTACCTCCTCACCGGGGAGCCACGGCCAGCGGGCGTTCTGCGCGAGGTGCGACCACGCGCGCCCGTAGTGCTTCTTGAAGGAGACGCTGAGGTACGACGGGACGTCGCCCCGGTGGAGGATCTCACCGAGGTGCTGGACGGCAGCTCCGGCGTGCTGCGGGTCCTCCCAGCTCCGCAGCCCGCATCGGCGGAGCCTCGCGGCCGCGGCCTTGTCGGCGAGCAGCCGCCTGGTCTGCAGTGGCAATGAGGGGACGAAGCCGGGCAGTTCCGCGTCGGTGCTGAACCACGCCTCGCCGGGTGTGACGAAGGCCGGACCGTCCGACTCGGCGTCCTCCACCGGAAGCCAGGGTGTGTGGCGGAGGAAGGACGCGAACGGAGTGGGCCAGGAGTGCTCGTCCTTGAACGGGTACGTGGGCCGGTGCACGGTGACGTCGAACACCTCTTCTTGCCAGGTACGGAACCCCAGGATGAGCAGTTCCGCGAACTCGCGCCGGGCCGCGGGGCCGAGACCCGCGACCTCGGTCGCTCCCGGGAGATGAGCCGGTGGCCGCTGGAACTCGTAGGGCGTCCAGGGGTGAGCGAACTTGGTCCACCGGGACCGTACGTCCGCCACCCACGCCGGGCCCAGGGTGTCACCGAGCCCGAACCGCAGAGTCAGAACATGGGGTGCGAGGTCGTTGCCGTGCCGGGCTCCCAGGCGGTCTCCGACGGTGGACAGCCGCAGTCCGTCGGCGACGCCGATGGCCGTGAGGAATTCGAGGTACGCCTCGCGGTCCCGCACCGGCGCGGGCCAGGCGTCGGGGCCGCTGATCCAGCGTTGCCGTTGGGCCGCGAGTTCCGGGATGCGGGAGCCGCCCGCTTCGAGGAACTTCTCCAGCCGTCTCGCGCCTTCGGTGCCCCAGCCCGGTGAGAACGAGCAGTGTGCCGCCCGCGCCCAGGCGCCGTCGGCGAGCGGGACCCGGAAGGCGACCCGCGACAGCCGGCCCCGCTGGGCCCGGGTCAGCACGGGGAACTGCCGCAGCGCGAAGGTGAGGGCGTCACGGCAGAGGGCCTCCGAGGGCCGTGTCCTGAGCAGGTCGTGCAGCGCGTCGAGGACCTGGTCCAGCTGGTAGGAGCGGACCAGCCCGCCCCGCTGCAGGAAGTCCCGTCCCGAGTTCTCCCAGGTGATGCCGGGGTGGGTGAAGGAGATACGGCGTCGCAGCGCCTTGAGGTCACCGGGAACTCGGGTGACGGCGTCGGCATGCTCGTCCCCGGGATGGAAGAAGACGGTGCCTTCCTTCTTGTCTTTCCTGCCGGGCTCCGCCGCACCGCCGAGCGCCGGTCGCAGGCCGCCGTCCTGGTCGAGGATGATCCGCCGGCCCCGCAACGCGGTGTGCTGGCCGGCGAAGGCCTGGGCCACGTCGTTGTAGAAGCCCGCCCAGCGCGGGCTCGTCGGCTCGCCGTCCTCGGCCCGGATCTCCTCGGCCACCGCCTCGACCCAGTCGGCGGTCCTGACCAGCGGAGGACGCATGGCCCTGGAGAGGAGCGCCTTGGCCAGCTGGTCGGCAAGGGTGTGCCGGACCTGGCCCACGGAGGTGGCCAGCAGAGGGGCTCCGGCCCGGGCGAGCGTCTCGGCGGTGAGGACCCGCCAGGGGCGCCTGCCGTCCGGCCAGGCGTACGTGTCCCGCAGGGCGCCCCAGGACTCCCCGCCCTCCAGAGGGAGGATCGGCTCGGCGGCGAGCTGCCCGCTCACCGCCTTGTCGAGGCGGACCGGAGTGTCCCAGCACATGAGGTCCAGCACGAGGTCACCCGCGCGGTCGTGTGCGGTCTCGTCACGCAGGCGCCGGGCAAAGTCCACGCAGAGAAGGGCGAGTTGGTCGATCAGCAGGTCGTTGAGCGCCACCGCCTCGCTGATCTCGAGACGAGCGAGCTTGGTGAAGAACGGGGCGTGTGCATGGCCCGGGAACGGAGCGGAGGACGCTTCGGACATGGGAATGAAGGTGTACATCCGGCCGCTCTGCGACAGCGGCCGGTCCAGCCGGAGCGCGACACCGACCCACGCCTCGCCCTGCCAGTCCAGCCATTTCGCGTCGATCCCGTGGACCTCGACGCTGCGCTCGATCGCCGCGCGCAAGGCCTCGGCCTCCAGGGCCCGACGCGCCAGCAGATAGTGCCCGGCATCGCCGAGGTCGACCTCGCTGATCCAGTCCGCCGTCCGCGGGTCGACCAGGTCGGAGCGGCGCTGGGCACGCGACAGCACATGCCGTGTGCCGCCGTCCGTGTCACGGATCTCCACGACCAGCTCCCGTACCCGGTCGAGGAAGAGCAGCAGGGGCGCCTCGTCGTCCACCACCTCCGCGGCCTGCGCCACGACAAGGTCCCAGGCGTGGTCGTGGCGCAGCGGAAGCCGAACGACGGTCGAGAAGCCGCCCGCGGCGAGTTCCTTGAGCACGGTATCCGTGGCCTCAGCCGGCACCGGCAACGCCAGCGGGGAGATGTCCTGGATCACTCGGGCCGCGAGGGCCGTGTCGTCGACGATGGCGTTGATGTCGTCCGGCCGGGCGAAGCGGAAGCAGTAGCCGTCGAACGAGTCGGAAGCGGGCGACGCCTTGGAGTAGATCTCGGGCCAGTCGGTCAGCTGCAGCACACTGCGGAAGCCGAGGCCCTTGTTCCCGATGCCTTCCCCCGCCCCCTTGCTGGAGAGGGCCAGTTCGGTGATGGCCTTGAAGTTCTCCTCGGTGAATCCGGTTCCTTCGTTGGCGACGTACAGGACGCCGCCACCGTCCTCCTGGCGGATCGCCAGCACGGCGATCCTGCCGGTGCCCCCCGCGCCCAGGGCGTCGTGTCCGTTCTGGATGAGCTCCAGGATCGTGCGGCCCTCGTACTCCTGGGCCGTGTCCTCGCTGACGGACTTCAGACTCTCGGCGAAGCGCCAGTCTCCTCCCGCTCCGTCGAAGATCTCGATCCGCCGTCGTGTCAGAGCGATGATCGCGTCCCCGAACCCCGCCCCTGATCCGCTGCCCCTCGTCGGTGTGATGGCCGTTCCCCCCTCGTTGGACCGGCATGCCTGTGCCGTGCCTGCCGGGAATCGTGCTCATCAGTGTGGCCGGAAGGGGGTACCAGACACGTTTTCCGGCCAATTACTTGAAAGCTCATATGTCGATGCGAGAGGGGGTGGGCCGGCTCCGTCCCCTGCAACGTCCGGGGACTCTCAGATGTGGTGAACGGCGGGACGGCTGAAAGAAGCCCTTCGGCTGCCTGAATTGTCAGAGGCGGGTGCTAGGGGCTGTCTGTGGTGGTGATCAAACTCGGGTCTTGCATCCTGGCTGGGGTGCCGGTGCGACAGGACTTCGGTGTGACACGTACGCAACTCACCAACGGAGCATGGGAGTTCACCGGACCGTGCCTGCCGGTAGGCAGGTTCGGCGCGTATGTGCCATAGGCGTACTCGGTCATGACTTCGGTGACAGTCGGCGGATCGGGGGCCGGCCTGCGAGCGCGGTGTGTTGGCGTCGAGTGTTGCGGAAGGTCAGCCACGGCTCCAGCGCGTGGGTGCGCCCGCACCACTGTCCCGCCCCGGTCGCGCGGAGGGAGGGCGCACACTCACCACAACCTGGCCGGGTGGCCGGGCGATGGCGGCGCTTCGACCGGGCATCCGGCGAGGGCCGTGTCAGCGCCTGCTGCTTTCGGCGAGGCGTCTGAGACTTCAGGCGCCTCGCTCAACCGGCCGGGGCATGACTCGTGTGACGAGTCCGGTCGGTGACCACTCCGAAGAGGCTCAGTGGTGGGCCCTGTAGCGGGTGGCGAGTGCGTGGAACGCTTGCTTTGGTTCCCAGGGCATGTCGGGGTAGGCGCGCTTGCCGGCGGGATAGCCGCTATGCTCGTCCAGGACTTTGACGATGCCGTAGGAGGCGAGGTCCTCGTCCGGTCCGGATGTCCGGTGGGGTGTGCTGAAACCGGCGAAGCTGAACCAGAAGACGGAATCGACGCCCTCCCCCTCGAAGACGGTCATGAGGTCGTCTAGGTAGCGGACCTGCTCGCCCTCGTCGCGCACCAGGCCGGGTTTGAGGGTGACGCCGTCGGCCTCCCTCGCCATGTACCAGCCGGCGCCGCCGTGCTCTCCCGCTCCCCGGTAGGTGCAGCAGCCGGCCTCCATGATGGCGACGGGCTTGCCGTGGCCGCATTCCTTGCGCAGGTCGGTGCGGTAGGTGGCCGCATTGCGCAGGCTGCGGAAGGCGTCCAGGCCGACGATGTCGAACGGGGCCCAGTCCACGCCGTCCAGAGGGCAGGAGGCGTAGCTGACGCGGCCGCCGAAGAGAGGTCGCAAGGCGTCGACGACCTCCCCCAGGAAGGCGTTGACCTTGTCGGGGATGCCCTGGAGCGCGGCTTCGCGGCCGGGGCCCGCCAGGACCGGAATGCGCTCGTTCAGGGTGTCCCCGGGCAGGTAGCCGCGGGCGAACACGCTGAGTTCGCAGCCGGTGACGAGGACGACCTCGGCGCCGTCGCGCCGCAGGCGCTCCGCCCGCTCGGCGCAGTCGGTGAACAGCGGCAGCATCTCGGCGTTCGACAGCTCGCAGGGAAACGGTGAGTACCAGACCTCCAGGCCCGCCTCCGCCGCGTAGCGTGCCGTGGTCTCGACACGGTCCGGATCGCCGCCGGTGATACGGACGGCGGTGCAGTGCAGGTCCTCCGCGACGACACGCATGTCCCGTTCGACGTCCCGAACGTCGAAGACGGGGCGCGACGTGTCGCCGTTGGGAAAGGTGCCGGTGTCGTAATGGATGCCCTTGCCGCGCAACATGACGAATGCCTCCGGTGGAATGGCTGTTTCTGCCGTACGGCGTCATCGTCCAAGTTGCCGCTGCGTCAGCGTCAAGGTCCCACCGCGGCCGGCCTGTCGCCGAGCTGAGGAGCCGACTGAGCGGCCGGGGCAGTCAGTGCTGTGACCGCATGAGTTCGCCGGGTGTGGTGAGGGTAGGTGCCGGGACCTCTGCTGCCGGACTGCTTCGAAAGCGTTGGACATGCTTCCGGTTGGTCGGCGAGCATCCGCCGGTGACAGATGAAGCCGATGAACGAAGACGATTCACGCGGAGCCCGAGACACGTCCGCTTTGTCGAACTGTCCGGCGAGGCGATGTCCGCTTTGCTTGAGGGAGACCTGGCCAAGGCCAGCAGAGCAGCGGGGGTTTCGCTGACCGAGTACTTCGTGACCGACAGGGCGCAGTGGCTGTGGAGGTACCGGCTCGACCAGATGGCCGCTGATCCGGGCCAGGCACGGTGGATGGTGCGGCAAGCAGTCGTCGGCGACCGGGGCCTCGTCCTCGGACATGCCGGATTCCACGGACCGCCTGATGGAGTCGGCATGGTCGAGATCGGCTACGCCGTCGATCCCGACTTCCGTCGCCGCGGATACGCCCGGTCCACGCTGGCCGAGTTGCTGCGCCGGGCGGCCGGCGAACCCGCAGTCACGACCGTGCGGGCGACGATCGCCCCTGACAACGTGGCATCCCTGGCCACCATCTCGGGCTTCGGCTTCGTCGAGGTCGGCGAGCAGTGGGACGAGGAGGACGGGCGCGAACTCATCTTTGAAGTCCCTGCACGCCCGGTTCCACCCGCTTGACGGGAAGGTTGGTGGCACAACGCTGAGCTGTGACCGTGGTGTGCCCTGCGCGGAGGTCAGGCCGCGGCGGCGAGGGGGCGTCCGCCCCGGCGGATGCCCTTCTCGCGGCGGGTGCGGGCGCGTTCGCGGCGTTCGGCAGCCAGGACGTCTCGGTGGCGGGCGTTGGTGTTGCGCCGGCGCAGGTAGGCGTGCGGGGCCCGGGGCTGAAGCAGACCCGGCGGCGGGTCCTCAGGGAGCTGGGCATCCGCTGAGTTGGGCTCTCGCTGAGGCGGCCCGGTGGCGGGCCGCCTTAAGCCCTGGGGGCTGAGCGCGGCTGGAAGTGGATCAGCCCGGGAGGCTCATGTGCTGGGTGCCGATGACGGACAGGAGGCGTAGGGCCTCGTGTGAGGGGGAGCCGGGGGTGGCGGTGTAGATGATGACCTGTTGGTCCCGGTCGGTGATGTCCAGGACGTCGCAGGTGACGGCTACCGGGCCGACGAGCGGGTGGGCGAAGGTCTTGCAGAGGGTGGGCCGGGCGGACACCTCGTGGGTGGCCCAGAGGCGGGCGAACTCCTCGCTGCCGGCGAGGAGTTCCGTGACCAGGCCGGTCACCTCCGGGTCGGAGGGGTAGCGGGCCGCGGCGGTGCGCAGGTGCTGGGCCGAGGTCCGGGCGAACGTGTCCGCGTCCGAGACGCCGTACAGCCGCCGGCCGTTGCGGTACGGGCCGAGGAAGGCGCGGCGGATGAGGTTCCGGTCCCGGCGCGGCAGGGCGGAGAAGTCCTCCATCAGGGCGGCGGCCAGGTCGTTCCAGGCGATGACCTCGTACGTCGCCGAGATCACGATCGCCGCGGCCTCCGGCAGCCGGTTCAGCAGGTCGACGATGCTCGGCCGCACCTCCCGCGACGGTCCGGGGGGCGGCGCGGGCGGGGCACCGGCGAGGTGGTGGAGGTGGGCGCGCTCGGCGTCCGACAGGCGCAGGGCGCGGGCGAGTTGGGCCAGCACCTCCCGGGAGGGGTGCCGGGCGCGGGCCTGCTCCAGCCGGGTGTAGTACTCGGTCGAGATGAACGCCAGCTGCGCCACCTCCTCGCGGCGCAGTCCCGGGGTGCGGCGGCGCGCCCCGGCGGGCAGTCCCACATCGGCGGGGGTGATGCCCTCGCGTCTGCTGCGCAGGAAGCCACCCAGTTCTTGGCGTACTCGTCGGTCCACCTCCCCAGTGTGCGCGGCGCCGGGGCGCCCAGCCAGGTACTGCCGGTGCCTGGATGGGACGGGCGGCCGGACGCAGGCTCGTCGGCATGACCACTTCACCGATCACCTCCCTCACGACCGCCGGCCTGCTCGCCGGGAAGGTCGCCCTCATCACCGGCGCCGGCCGCGGAATCGGCGCGGCGGCAGCGCGGCTGTTCGCCCGGGAGGGCGCCGGCGTCCTTCTCGCCGCCCGCACGGAGTCGCAGCTCAGAGCGGTGACCGAGGAGATCCGGGCGGCCGGCGGCACCGCTGACCATGTGCGGTGCGACCTGGCCGACCCGGCGGATGTCCGTGCCGCCGTCGACCGGTGCGTGGAGCTGTACGGCCGGCTCGACGTGGCCTTCAACAACGGGGCGACGGGCCAGCCGCCCGGCCCGATGGACCAGCTGCCGGAGGCCGAATTCGACCGCGTCTGCGCCGTCAACCTCAAGGGCCCGTGGCTGGCCATGAACGCCGAGATCGCCGCCATTCGCGCCACCGCGGGTCAGGGGGCCCTCGTCAACACCTCCAGCGTCGGCAGTCTGATGGCCAACCCCGACCTGCCCGCGTACGGCGCGGCGAAGGCGGCGCTCAACAGTCTCACCGCGTCGGCCGCCGCCACCTACGGCCCGGAGGGCATCCGCGTGAACGCCATCGCGCCCGGCACCACACTCACCGAGATGCTCCACGAGTGGGATGAGCGGTCCCCCGGCACCATCGCGCAGCTCAATGCCCAGACCCCGCTGCGCCGCGCGGCCGATCCGGACGAGATCGCCCAGGCCGCCGCCTGGCTCCTCAGCGACCGCTCCTCCTATGTGACCGGCACGGTCCTCCGGGTCGACGGCGGGATGCGGGCCTGAGCCGGCACGGGGTTCCGCAGGGCGAAGGCCCCGGGGGAGGGGGCGAAGGTCCTGCGCACAGACGGGGCCGACGGCCGTTCCGGCCGGGGCGGTCGCCTCTGGGCGGCGGGTGGCCGGGCGAGCTGTACTGAAAGTGACGGGGAGGGGCGGCGCGACAGTGGGGCGGAGGAGTGAGCGTGAGCCTCGTGTCCTCGGCCCTCGGCCCCCGGGAGACACGGACCGTCTCCTCGCCGGCCTTCTCTCCCCTCTTTCCTTCTCCTGGTGGGACATGTCGGAGGTGCCCATGAACAGCGAACCGCACGCAGCTGAGCGCATCGTCGTGGGAGTCGATGGCTCGGAGGCCTCGAAGGACGCCCTGCGATGGGCGGTGCAGCAGGCCGAACGGGAGCACTCCACCATGGACGCGGTGATCGCCTGGGAGTACCCGCCGCTCTACGGCTCGATCGGCTGGATCGACGCACCACAGGAACTCGCGACGGACATGGAGACCTCGGCGAGTCAGACCCTGGGCGCGGCCATCGGCGCGCTCGAAGGCGCCGGCGGAGGCCCGTCGGTCCGTGCCGTAGTGGCCTACGGAACGGCGACCGGAGTGCTGCGGGAGGCGGCTCGGGATGCTTCGCTGCTGGTCCTGGGCAGCCGGAAGCAGGGTCTCTTCGGTGGTGTGCTGCACGGCGCGGTGCGCCGGCACGTCACCCGGCACGCCCCGTGCCCGGTCGTGGTGATCTGAGAACCGGCGACTCGCCAACGGCCCGCTCCCCGGCGGCACATACGTCCCTGCTTTCGGGACAAGCGGCTATGCGGCTGATACGGCAGACGCCGTATCAGCCGCAAGACGTGGAATCCAGCCAATAAACCGGACGTCGAAAGCAAGCCGCCGCGCGTGTGGCCGCGCTGGCCGATCAACAACCCTTGAAGGGGGCCGGGTTGGCCCCGAGAACGGGGCAGTGCCTCTGGCCTGCCCGGTCTCTGCGCTGTCGTCGTGGCGATGAGCGCGGTACGGGGCGCGGCGGCGGACTCGGCGTCGGCCGGGACGTGTTCCGGAGGCCCGCTCTCCCGGCCCGCGTTCGCCAAGGTCCGGCACCCGGCGTCGAGCGGTGGTGGCATCATCCTGCGGCGGGAAGAGGGACCCGTGGTGTGCGCTGCCGCTCTCCGGGGAAACGTGCAATACCCGCTTCCCCGAGCCGAGTTCGAACGGACGATCGACATTTGTTGCCTCGCGAGTAACAGGGGTCGCTTGCGGTCCGCCGGCGCGGCAAGGCAAATGGGTTGAAAAATTACTCTCAGTCAAACTCAAGGGGTTGCTATTGTATGACTGGGAGTGAAGACTGTCGGTCAAGCTGGGCTGGCGCGAAAACGCCTGGGGTGCGCCCCGCTGACAACATCAAACTGTACCTGCCGGTAGTTTTTGCGTTTCTCTCGCTCTCTTTTCGGGTGCCGGTGGCCCGTGTACGGATCGCCCGCCTTCACATGCGCGGGAACGTCTGACACGTGTCATGTGTGGGGAATTCAGTGGGGGATGAGTGGTAACGAGATGGTCAACGGTGGCTACGTCACCGTATGTCTGGGCGACGATGAACGGCCAGGGAGGGGTTCCGTGGGCCGGTTCGTCGAGCCGTCAGGCGGGCCTGAGGTCATGTGCGTCTTTGCCCGCGCCATGGGGCAGGAGGAGGCTCGGCGTGCGGAGTTTGCGATCCGATTCCGTACGAAAGGGCCTGGCGTTCTGTCCGCGGTCGCCTTCGGGCCGGCCGTCGCGGCTGCTTTGCTCCCGCCGTTGAGCCGCCCTGCGGCGTTACGAGGGCGGAGCCGACGCCGATTACCGGGTGGCGTGGGCCGGCGCTGAGCGCTGACACCGACAGGTAACCCGGATTCCGGGGCCCATGCCGTCACTTCATCGTGGAGTTCAGTGGTCGTCCCTATTGGCGTGCCATTTCACCGGTGTTCATGTGCGCGTACCTGAATAGGCGTTCCTGTCGTCGGGAGATCCGGGGTGCCCTTTTGGGTCGTGCCGGTATTGCCGCGATGTGCAAGGGTGTCCGGCTCAACCGAACTCGCTTCGCGCGGCGGAAGTGAAAAATTCATCCGATGGCAGTCAACGCCATGAAAGGGCTGTGATAGTAAACCTTCTGCGTCACAAGGCGATCCGTCTTTCGAGGGTAATGGCCGCTGCCCAGTCCAGCGCACAAACCGCCGGGGAGGAACACCCCGGACCCGTACTTCAGGGAGTTTCCGGTGACCAGCAACGAACTGAAAGACGCACCGTTAGTCTTCGACGACCTGGTCGGCCGGTGGAACACCCTGAGCGAGGCCGGTTCCGTGCGCCACGACGAGGAACAGAACCTCTGGCAGGTGCTCGACCACGCCGGCGTGGCCGCCGTGCTGGCCGATCCGGCGACCTACTCCTCGGACTTCTCCGGACTGACGCCCACCCAGCCGGACTTCGAGACCTTCCTCCAGGGCAACTTCGTCGGCATGGACCCGCCGGAGCACCGCAAGCTGCGCACGCTGGTCAGCCAGGCGTTCACCCCGCGCACGGTCGCCGGGCTCGAACCCCGCATCCACGCGATCACGGCCGAACTCCTGGACGCCGTCGCGGACCGGGACCGGTTCGACGTGGTGGACGCGCTGGCCTATCCGCTGCCCATCCTGGTGATCGCCGAACTGCTCGGGGTGCCGGCCGGTGACCGCGGGCTGTTCCAGGGCTGGGCGGGCACGCTGTTCGGCGGGGACGAGATCGGTGAAGCGCTGGACATGAGCGAGGTCGAGCGCGCGCTGGACTCCCTCGCGCCCACCGTGCGCGAGATGAACGGCTACTTCCTCGACCACATCCGCCACTGCCGGAAGCACCCCGGCGAGGACCTGACCAGCAGGCTGCTGCGGGCCGAAGTGGACGGCGTACGGCTCACCGAGCAGGAGATCGTCGGCTTCGTGGCGCTGCTGCTGGTCGCCGGGCACATCACCACCACCGCCCTGCTGGGCAACGCCGTGCTCACCTTCGACCAGCACCCCGACGCCGCCGCGCTGCTGCGCGCGGAACCCGGCCGGCTGCCGGACGCCATCGAGGAGGTGCTGCGCTGGCTGCCGCCCTTCCCCGAACTGGGACGGCGCACCACCCGCGAGGTCGAACTCGGCGGCCGGAGCCTTCCCGCCGACGCCATCGTGATGGCCCACCTGGGCGCCGCCAACCGCGACCCGGCACGGTTCGCCGACCCCGGCACCTTCCATGTGACGCGGCACCCCAACCCGCATCTGACCTTCGGCCACGGCATTCACTTCTGCTTCGGCGCCCCCCTGGCCAGGCTGGAGGCGCGGATCGCCCTGCGCCAACTCCTGGACCGCTTCTCCTGGATCACCGTCCCGAGCCACCGTGCGGTCGAGTTCCAGAACCCGGCCGCCATCGTCAGCGCGCGTCGTCTGCCGCTGGAGGTGCGGAGGACGTAGCGCCGTTCGCACAGGAGAGCGCGCCCGGCACCAAGGGCCGGGCGCGTGCGACGAGTTCGGTCGCCGAGGTCCCTCGGCGGCCAAGCCCAGGGGTTTGTGCGCGCATGCCGTGAGCGAAGAGGTGTCACGGCAGTCAGGCGCGTCATCCCCCGTGAGTTCCGAGTTCCGGGAGTCCTAGTCATGCCGCAACTTTCGAGCGCACCGGTCGCGAGCCGGCAACCGGCCGAGATACGCCGCTTCTTACAGGAGCGTCTGGACACGCTCGCGCGTATCCATCAGGTGCCGGGGGCCCAACTCGCCCTCCAGCTCGACTCGGTGACGTACACGGTCCACACGGGCGCGGCGGACGTCGTCACCGGTGAGCCGTTCACCGCCGACACCGCGGTGCCGCTGGGCTCCGTCACCAAGCCCTACACGGCCGCGGTCGTGCTGCTGCTCGCCGACGACGGTGACCTCGCGCTGACCGACCTCATCGGTACCCACGTACCGGAGCTGCGGCGGGCACCGCACCTCACCGTCCGCCAGCTGCTCAGCCACACCGGTGGACTCCCGACCGGTCCCGACTCGGACGACGCGGCGGCGCTGAGCGCGGCCCGCTATCTGTCCGTGCACTGCTCCGGCCGGGACTCGGTGTGCCCGCCCGGCAGCGGCTTCTCCTACTCCAACGCCGGGTACGTCGCGGCCGGCCGGCTGATCGAGGCGGTGACCGGCATGTCCTGGCAGGACGCCGTCCGGGCGCTGGTCCTGGAGCCCCTGGGCACCGATCCCGCCTTCCTCGGCGAGGCCGCGAAGCGCCCGGTGGCCCGCGGCCACTCCGTGCACACGGCCCTGGGACGGGTCCGGCCGGTGGAACAGAACCTCGCGCCGGTGGAGGCCCCGGCGGGCGGCCTCCAGGCGAGCGCGCTCGACCTGGTGGCCCTGGGCCGGGCCCTGCTCGGCCACGGCCCGCACGCGGTGCTGACACCCGACGCGGCCGAGGAGATGCGCCGCCCCGTCCCGGGCGCCGCTCCCGGAGTCCTGGCGGACGCCTGGGGCCTGGGCGTCGCGCTCTTCCAGCAGGGCACCCAGCAGTGGTGCGGCCACGACGGCAACGCCCAGGGCACCTCCTGCCATCTGCGGGCCGAACCGGACAGCGGCACGGTGATCGCGTTCACCAGCAACGCCAACAACGGCACGGCGCTGTGGCACGAACTGGCCGAGGAACTCACCCGGATCACCGGCGTACAGGTCCCCTCGGCCGCGCGCCCGGCCGTCGAGCAGAGCCGCACCGTCGCGCTTCCCCACTGCGCCGGGGCCTACCACAACGGCACCGTCGAGTACCGGGTCACCGCGGACGCCACCGGCTCCCTGGCACTGACCGTGAACGGCGACACCCCCGCGCCCCTGGTCTGCTACCCGGATCTGAGCTGCGACCTGGTGGACCCCGAGACCGGCCGCCGGGTTCCCGGCGGACGCTTCCTGCGGGACCCGGAGAGCGGCGCCATCGACCGCCTCCAGATCTCCGGCCGCATGGCACGCCGCACCGTCACCGCCTGAACCGGG
The DNA here is from genome assembly GCF_053597915.1 of Streptomyces sp. NPDC001219. NCBI lineage: Bacteria > Bacillati > Actinomycetota > Actinomycetes > Kitasatosporales > Streptomycetaceae > Streptomyces > Streptomyces sp. NPDC001219. Next base: position 25,481 of record NZ_JBSFJF010000029.1, read on the forward strand.
CACGCCGCGGACGCACCGGCTGCGCTTCCCCGATCCCCGCGCAGCCATCCGTCCGAACGCTCCGGCCTGACCGCCCGGGACCGCTCGTCCGGGCCGCCCGATGTCCTGCTGTACCGCCCCGTCCCCGCTGAGAAGGACCGACCTCCATGACGGACCAGTACGAGAGTTCAGCACCGGAGTCCGCGTCGCCGCAGGACCGGACCGTGCCCGGCACCCCGCTCGGAGACCTGTTCGCGGCGTGGGTGGCCCGTACTCCGGACGCGCCCGCGGTGACCGACGGGCGGCGGTCCTGGACCTACCGGGAGCTCGACCGGCTGGTCAACCGTCTCGCGCACCACCTCATCGGACGCGGGGTGGGACCCGAGCGGACGGTGGCGGTGGTCCTGCCCCGCTCGGTCGAACTCGTCGTCGCGGAACTCGCCGTGGCCACGGCGGGCGGCGCGTTCCTGCCGGTCGACCCGGCCTACCCCGCCGAGCGCCGCACCCTGATGCTGTCCGACGCCCGGCCGGCCGTGGTCCTCGACGACCTGGCGCAGACCCGGCCCGCCACCGGGCCGGACCACGCACCGACGGACGCCGACCGGGTCGCGCCGCTGTGCGCCGAGCACCCCGCCTACGTCATCTACACCTCGGGATCGACCGGAACGCCCAAGGGCGTGACGGTGCCCCACACGGGCCTGGCGGGCTTCGCCGCCGCTGCCGCCGCGCAGTACGACGTCACGCCCGGTGCCCGCGTCCTGCAGTTCTCGTCGCCGAGCTTCGACGCCTCCGTCCTGGAGCTGTGCGTCTCCGTGCTGTCCGGCGCGACCCTCGTCGTGCCGCCCCACGGGCCGTGGCTGGGCGAGGATCTCGCGGCCGTCCTGGCGGACCACCGCATCACCCATGCGCTCATCCCGCCGGCCGCGCTCGCCACCCTGCCCACCCCGTCCCACGACAACGGACTGCCCGGCCTGCGGACGCTGATCGTGGGCGCGGAAGCCTGCCCGGCCGAGCTGGCCGACCGCTGGGCGGCGGGCCGCCGGATGATCAACTCCTATGGCCCCACCGAGGCCACGGTGGTGGCGTCGTGGACCGGGCCGCTGGCCGTGGGCGGCGGCACACCGACGATCGGCCGACCGCTGCCGTACACCCAGGCCCATGTGCTGGACGCGGCGATGCGGCCGGTGCCGGACGGGACGAGCGGTGAACTGTTCGTGGGCGGCGCCGGGGTGGCACGCGGCTACCTCGACCGTCCGGGGCTGACCGCCACCCGGTTCGTGGCCAGCCCGTACGGGCCGCCCGGGGCCAGGCTCTACCGCACCGGCGACCTGGTGCGCCGGAACGCCGGCGGCGACCTGGAGTTCCTCGGACGCCTCGACCGGCAGGTCAAGATCCGCGGCTTCCGCATCGAGCCCGGCGAGATCGAGGCGGTGCTGACCCGGCACGCCCGCGTCGCGGAGGCCGTGGTCCTGGTGCGTGAGGACGAGCCCGGACGGCAGCGGCTCGTCGGCTACGTCACCCCCGCCGACCCCCTCCGGCCGCCGCGGCCCGCGGAGTTGCGCGCCGCCGTCGCCGGCAGCCTGCCGGCCCACATGGTGCCCGCCGCCGTCCTCGTGCTCGACGCGTTCCCGCTGACCGCACAGCACAAGATCGACCGGCGGGCCCTCCCCGCGCCCGACCCGGCCCGCGCCCCCGAGGAGGGGCACATCGCCCCCCGGACCGCCACCGAGCGGACCCTCGCCGGGATCTGGTCGGAGGTGCTCTCGGTCAGCGGCATCGGCACCGGGGACGACTTCCTCGCGCTCGGCGGCGACTCCGTGCTCGCCGTACGGGTGCTCTCCCGCATCCGCGAGGTCCTCGGCGACCGGCTGTCCGTACGGGACCTGTTCACCGCCCGGACGATCGCCGGACTGGTGCCGCTGCTCGGCGACCCGGCCACCGCGGACCGTACGGCGCCGCTCACCCCGGCCCGCCGCGACCGTCCGCTGCCGCTGTCCGGCGCGCAGCAACGGCTGTGGTTCCTCGACGACCTGACGGCCGGCGACACCGAGTACAACACCGGCGTCGCGGTGCGGCTGGGCGGCCCGCTGGACGCCGGGGCGCTGCGCCGTGCGCTGGACCGCCTCGCCCTGCGCCACGACTCCCTGCGCACCACCTTCACCACGGTGGACGGGCGCGGGGTGCAGCGGGTCGACGACACCGCCGGCCTGCCGCTGCGCACCGTCGACCTGCGGGACCTCCCGGCCGGCCGGCGGGAGGCGGAGGCCGAGCGGCTGCTGACCGCGGAGCTGGAGAGCCCCTTCGACCTGCGCGAGGGGCCGCTGACCCGGGCGCTGCTGATCCGCCTCGCTGACGAGGAGCAGCTGCTGCTCCTGGCCCAGCACCACATCGTCACCGACGGGTGGTCGGTCGGGGTGCTGGTCCGTGAACTGGCGGCACTGTACGGCTCCGAGGCGGACGGGAGCCCGGACGGTCTCGCAGAACCGATCCTGCAATATCCGGACTTCGCGGTATGGGAGCGTGCGCAGGCCACCCCGGACCGGCACGCCGACGACCTGGCCTACTGGAAGCGGCACCTCGCCGGGCTGACGCAGCTCGACCTGCCCACGGACCGCCCCCGGCCCGCGGTGCGCAGCACCTCGGGCGCGGCCCACCGGCACGACCTGCCGGCCGACCTGACCGCACGCCTCGGCAGGCTCGCCCGCGCCAAGGGCACCACCGTGTTCACCCTGTTCGCCGGGGCGGCCTCGGTGCTGTTCTCCCGCTACACCGGCAGGCGCGACATCGTGTTCGGCACCGTCACCACCGGGCGCGCCCACCGGGAGCTGGAGGAGGTCACCGGCTTCTTCGCCAACACCCTGGTGCTGCGCAGCGATGTCGACGGCACCGCCACCGTCGACCGGTTCCTGGACTCGGTGCGGGCGACGCTGCTGGACGCCTTCGGCCACGACGGAGTGCCGTTCGACCGGGTCGTCGAGGAGCTGGCCCCGCCGCGGGACCCCAGCCGCACCCCGCTGGTCCAGGTCCTGGTCGTCCAGCAGACCGCCCCGGCGCACCCGCGGGAGGCCGGCGGCCTGCGGATCGCGGACCATCCGCTGCCGCGCCCGGCCGCGCGCTTCGACCTGGTCCTGGAGTTCCAGCCGCGCGACGACGGGTCGTTCGGGCTCACCGTCGAGTACAACACGGACCTGTTCGACGCCCGGACCGTGGCCCGGATGAGCCGTCAGCTGCACCTTCTGCTGGACGGTATGGCGGACGGCCCGCACCGGACCGTGGCCGAACTGCCGCTGCTGACGGACGACGAGCGGCGCACCATGCTGGAGGCCTGGAACACCCCGCAGCAGGACGGCCCGGACACCACGCTGCCCGCCCTGCTGGAGGCGCAGACCGCCCGCACCCCTGACCGGACCGGTGTCGTCTGCGGCGACACCCGGCTCACCTACGACGAGGTGAACCGGCGGGCCAACCGCCTGGCCCGGCTGCTGGTGCGGCGCGGGGTGGGCCCCGAGACCCTGGTGGCGCTGGCCCTGCCGCGCTCGGCCGACCTGGTCGCCGTCCTGTGGGCGGTGCTCAAGGCGGGGGCCGGGTATCTGCCGGTGGACCCCGGATATCCGGCCGAGCGCATCCGGTTCATGCTCGCCGACGCCGGTCCGGCCCTCGTGCTGACCACCCGGGACACCGCCGGCTGCCTGCCCGGGGACACCGAGTGGCTGGCCCTGGACGACCCGGAGACCGCGGCCGAACTCGCGGCGTACGCGGAGGAGGACCTCACCGACGCCGAACGGGTCCGGCCGCTGCACCCCGACCACCCCGCGTACGTCATCTACACCTCCGGCTCCACCGGCCGCCCCAAGGGCGTGGTGGTCACCCACCGCAGCGTGGCCGACCTGGCGGCCTGGGCGGGAGCCCGGTTCGGCCCGGAGCGGCTGACGGACGTGGTGGCCTCCACCTCGCTCAACTTCGACGTGTCCGTCTTCGAACTGCTCTGCCCGCTGCTGTGCGGCGGCAGCATCGATGTGGTGGCCGACCTGCCGGCGCTCGCCGACGGGACCGGCGCCGCGCCACGGCGGGCCGGACTGATCAGCGGGGTCCCCTCGGTGATCTCCCGGCTGCTCTCCCGGGACGCCGGCACCCTCACGGCCGACACCGTGGTCCTGGCCGGTGAGGCACTGCCCGCGCGGACCGTACGGGAGATCCGGGAGACCATGCCGTCCTCCCAGGTCGCGAACATCTACGGCCCCACCGAGGCCACCGTGTACGCCACGGCCTGGTTCGCCGGTGACGCCGCGCCGGAGCAGGCCCCGCCCATCGGCCGGCCCGTCGCCCGGACCCGTGCCTACGTCCTGGACGGCATGCTGCGTCCGCAACCGCCGGGTGTCACGGGAGAGTTGTACCTCGGCGGCGGGGGACTGGCCCGGGGCTACCTCGGGCGTCCCGGTCTGACCGCGGCGCGGTTCGTCGCCGACCCCTACGCCGGCCCCGGCAGCCGTATGTACCGCACCGGCGACCTGGTGCGGTGGACCTCCGACGGTGAGCTGGAGTACCTGGGCCGGGCCGACCAGCAGGTCAAGGTGCGGGGCTTCCGCATCGAGCTGGGTGAGGTCGAGGAGGCGCTGCTGCGCTGTGCGGGGGTGGCCCAGGCGGCCGCCGCCACCCAGGACGGCGACGGCCACAAGCGGCTGATCGGCTATGTCGTCCCGGAGCCCGGCGCGGAACTCGTCCCGAGCGCGCTCCGCCGGACCCTCGGCCGCAGTGTGCCCGACTACATGGTGCCCGCCTCGGTCGTCGTCCTGGACGCGATGCCGCTCAACCCCAACGGCAAGCTGGACCGCGACCGGCTGCCCGCCCCGGACTGGACGACCGCCGGCACGACGGACTACGTGGCGCCGCGCACCGCCACCGAACGGGCGCTCGCCGCCGTGTGGGCCGAGGTGCTGCGCGTCGAACGCGTCGGCGTCGACGACAACTTCTTCTCGCTGGGCGGCGACTCGATCCTCAGCATCCAGGTCGTCGCCCAGGCACGGCAGGCGGGCCTGGCCGTGACCTCGCGCGATGTCTACCTGCACCAGACGGTGGCCGCCCTCGCGCAGTGCGTGGACGCCGCCGGGCGGCCGGCGCCGGGCCCGGACCGTGCCGCGCGGGCCACCGGCCCGGCGCCGCTGACGCCCATCCAGCACTGGCTGTTCGAGAGCGACCCGGAGCGGGCCGGCCACTTCGGCCAGACCCTCTCCGTCGAGCTGGCCGACGGCCTGGACGTCCCGGCGCTGGAGGCCGCCCTGCGCGACCTCCTCGCCCACCACGACGCCCTGCGCTCGCACTTCGTGCCGGACGGGGACGGCCGGTGGCGCCAGCACATCGACGGCGAGGCGCCCGGCTTCACCCTGAGGCGGCACACCGGACCCGACGAGGACGCACCGCACCTCGGGCCGTTCGACCTGGGCCGCGGCCCGCTGCTGCGTGCCGTGCTGCACGACCGCGGCACCGGCCGGCCCGCCGTCCTGCACCTGGCCGTGCACCACCTGGTGGTCGACGGCGTCTCCTGGCGGCTGCTGCTGGAGGACCTGGACCGGGCCTACGGCGCACGGCGCGGGGGAACGGACGCCGCGCTGCCGCCGAAGTCCACCCCGCTGCGCCACTGGGCGCGGCGGCTGAACGGGCACGCGGAAGGCGGCGGCTTCCAGGACGAGACGGCCTACTGGACGGCGCTGGCCCGTACCTGCACCCCGGCGCTGCCGACCGACTTCACCGGCGACAACACCTATGCCTCGGCCCGCTCGGTGACCGTCCGCCTCACCCCGGAGGACACCTCCGTCCTGCTGCACACCCTGCCCGGGGCCTTCCGTACCCAGGTCAACGAGGTGCTGCTGAGCGGGCTGGGCCGGGTGCTGCACGAGTGGACCGGGCACGACCGGGTCCCGGTGGACCTGGAGGGCCACGGCCGTGAGGAGCTCTTCGACGACGTCGACCTGAGCCGCACCGTCGGCTGGTTCACCACCCGCTACCCGGTGGCGCTCAGCGTGGCGCGGGACGCCGACTGGGGCACCGTGCTGAAGTCCGTCAAGGAACAGCTGCGCGCCGTGCCCCGCCGCGGCCTCGGCTACGGCGTCCAGCGGCATCTGCTCCGGCCGGAGGGCCTGCCCGGCACCCCGACCGCCGGCATCAGCTTCAACTACCTCGGCCAGTTCGGCACACCGGGCGGTGACGGCGGCCTCTACCGAGGCCCGTACCGCGAGCTGGCCCTGGACGCCGATCCCGCAGCGCAGCGGCCGCACGCGCTGGAGGTCGTCGGCCGGCTGGACGGCGACGCGCTGGAGTTCACCTGGTTCTACTCGGCCGGCCTGCACCACGAGGAGACCGTCTCCCGGCTGGCCGGGAACTTCGCCCGCGCGCTGGGCGACATCGCCCGCCACGGCGCCCGGCCCGGGGCCGGCGGCCGCACCCCGTCCGACTTCCCGCTCGCCACGCTCGACCAGCCCACCGTGGACCGGCTGGTGGGCGACGGCAACGCCGTCGAGGACCTCCACCCGCTCACCCCGACCCAGGCCGGCATGCTCTTCCACCGGCTCTCCCAGGACGACCAGAGCGTCTACTTCCAGCAGCTCACCTTCGTCCTGGACGGCGTGCCCGACCCGGAGGCCTTCGCCGCGGCCTGGCAGCGGGTGACGGACCGCACCACGGTGCTGCGCGGACGCGTCGTCTGGGAGGACGTGCCCGAGCCGCTGTTCCTGGTGGAGCGCGACATCACGGTGCCGGTCACCCAGCTGGACTGGCGCGCCCTGCCGGACGCTGAACGGCCCGGCCGGCTCAGTGAGTTGCTCGACCGCGACCGGCGGCACGGCATCGACCTCGGCACCGCCCCGCTCCAGCGCCTGGCCCTGGCCCGGCTGTCCGACACCGAGGTCCAGGTGGTGTGGTCCTTCCACCACCTGGTGCTGGACGGCTGGAGCCTCTTCCAGGTGCTCTCCGACGTCTTCCGGTGCCATGCCGCGCTGCGCGGCCCGGCGGCCGCGGACGACGCGGCGCCCGGGGAGGCGGCCCTGCCCGCCCGCCGGCCCTTCCGCGACTACGTGGCCTGGCTGCGCGACCGCGACTGGGCGGAGGCCGAGCGGCACTGGCGGGACCGGCTCGACGGGGTGTGCGAACCCACCGCACTGCCCTACGACCGCGAGCCCCGCGAGGCCCACCGCGCGGAGTCCACCGCCGCGGTGCGGATCGCGCTGCCCGCCGCCACCACCCGCCGGCTGGAGTCCCTGGCCAAGGACGCGGGCCTGACCATGAACACCCTGGTGCAGGGCGCCTGGGCGATGCTGCTGGCCCGTCAGGCGGGCCGCCGGGACGTCGTCTTCGGCACCACCGTGTCCGGACGGCCGCCGGAGCTTCCCGGCGTCGAGGCCATGAACGGCCTGTTCATCGCCACCGTCCCGACCCGGCTGACGGTCCCCGCCGACGGCACCCTGACGGCCTGGCTGCGCCGGGTGCAGGAGATCCAGACCGAGGACCGGCGCTTCGACTTCGTCCCGCTCGCCCGGCTGAAGACGTTCGGCGACCTGCCCGAGCGGGTCCAGCTCTTCGACAGCATCGTGGTCTTCGAGAACTACCCGGTCGGCGACGACCTCGCCGCCGCCCACGGACTGCGGCTGACCGGCCTCGACGGCATCGAGACCACCAACTACCCGCTGAGCCTGGTCGCCTACCCGGGCCAGGAGCTGGCGCTACGGCTCGGCTACGACCCGGAGCTGTTCGACGCGGCCACCGTCGAGCGGATGGGGGAGTACCTCACGGTCCTGCTCGCGGGCATGGCCGAGGACCACCGGCGCCCGCCCGCCCGGCTGCCGGTGCTCGGCGCGGCACGCCGCCGCCAGGTGGTCGAGGAGTGGAACGACACCGCCACCACGGTGTCCGAGGACACGGTGGCCGCGGCGTTCGCCGCGCAGGCCCTGCGTACCCCCGACGCCCTCGCGCTGGACGCGGGGGACACTCGGCTGACCTACCGGGAACTCGACGCCCGCACCGACGCGTTGGCCCGCGAGCTGGCCGGGCTCGGCGTGCGGCCGGAGACCCCGGTCGGCGTCCTCATGGACCGGTCGGCCGCCCTGGTCCTCGCCCAGCTGGCGCTCGCCAAGGCGGGCGGGGTGTATGTCCCGCTGGACGTGCGCGCCCCGCGGGAGCGGCTGCGGCAGGTGCTGGCGGAGAGCACGGCGGACCTGGTGCTCACCGACGCGGCCTGGGAGGAGACCGCCCGCGCCGCTTCACCCGGCGGCCGCACCCTGCTGGTCACGGACGAGGCCGCGCCGGCCGGCGAGGCCGCCCCGGACGGCACGCCGCTGCCCGCCCTCCACCCCGACAACGCGCTCTACCTGATGTTCACCTCCGGCTCCACCGGCCGCCCCAAGGGCGTCGCGGTGCGCCACCGGGACGTCGTGGCGCTCGCCTCCGACCGCGCCTTCGACGGACACGACCGCGTCCTGGTGCACTCCCCGCAGGCCTTCGACGCGGCCACCTACGAACTGTGGGTGCCCCTGCTGCGCGGCGGCCGGGCCGTCCTCGCCCCGCCGGCCGACGTGGACGCCGCCACCCTGCGCCGGGCCGTCAGCGAGCGGGGCGTCACCTGCCTGTGGCTGACCGCCGGGCTGTTCCGCCTGGTGGCCCAGGAGGACCCGGAGTGCCTGCGCGGCGCCCGCGAGGTGTGGACCGGCGGCGAGGCCGTGCCGGGTGCCGCGGTCCGCCGCGTCCTCGACGCCTGCCCCGGCCTCACCGTCGTCGACGGCTACGGCCCCACTGAGACGACCACCTTCGCGACCCGGCGGGCCTTCCGCTCCGGCGAACCGCTGCCCGCCGCCCTGCCCATCGGGCGTCCGCTGGACAACACCCGGGTCTACGTGCTGGACGACGCGCTCCAGCCCCAGCCGCCGGGCATCCCGGGCGAGCTGTACATCGCCGGTGCCGGGCTCGCCCGCGGCTACGACGGCCGCCCCGGTGCGACCGCCGCCCGCTATCTGGCCGACCCGTTCGGACCGGCCGGCACCCGGATGTACCGCACCGGCGACCTCGTGCGCTGGAGCGCCGACGGCGAACTCCACTTCGTGGGGCGGACCGACGACCAGATCAAGATCCGCGGCTTCCGCGTCGAACCGGCCGAGATCGAGGCCGTGCTCACCCGCCGGCCCGCGGTCGGTGAGGCGGTCGTCACCGTGCCCGGCGACGGCGGCCGCAAGCGCCTGGTCGCCTACCTCGTCCCCGCCCCGGACGCGACGGTGCCGCCGGCGGCGGAGCTGCGCGCCGCCCTCGCCGCCGAGCTGCCCGACTACATGGTCCCCGCCGCGTTCGTGACCCTGGACGCGCTGCCCCTCACGGCGAACGGAAAGGTCGACCGGCGCAGGCTGCCCGCCCCCGACTGGTCGGCGGCCACCGCCGGCGAGCACCTCGCGCCGCGCACCGAGGGCGAGCGCGTCCTCGCGGAGATCTGGTGCGCCCTGCTGGGCCTCGAACGGGTGGGCGTCGAGGACAACTTCTTCATGCTGGGCGGCGATTCGATCCTCAGCATCCAGGTCGTCTCACGCGCCCGCCGGGCGGGGCTGACCCTGACCCCGCGGGACCTGTTCCGGCATCCCACCATCGCCGCCCTGGCGGCCGCCACCGGTGCCGCCGCACCGGTCAGCGGCACCGGCCCGGTGTCCGGAGACGTCGCCCTCACCCCGATCCAGCACTGGTTCCTCGACGCCCGGCCGCACCGTCCCGAGTACTTCAACCAGTCCGTCGTCATCGAACTGGCCGAGGAGCCCGACGTCCCCGCGCTGCGGGCGGCGCTGGACGCCCTCTGGCACCACCATGACGCGCTGCGCTCCCGCTTCGAGCGGCGGGCGGACGGGACCTGGCGCCAGCACTGCCCGGCCCCGGACGCCACCGCACCGCGGTTGCTGGAGGTGCACGACCTGTCCGGCCGGGACGAGGAGGACGGCGCCGCCGCTGCCGAGGCCGCCATGGCCGCGGCGGACGCCGGATTCCGGCTGGACGAGGGCCCGTTGCTCGCCGCCCGGCTGTTCACCGGCGCGGGCACCGCACCGCCGCGGCTGTTCCTGACCGTGCACCACCTGGTCGTCGACGGCGTCTCCTGGCGGGTGCTGCTGGAGGACCTGGAGAGCGCCTACCGGCAGGCCCGCAGCGGCGATCCGGTGGGCCCGCTCGCCCGGACCACCTCCGTACAGGAGTGGGCGCGTCGGATGCACGCCCACACCGAGGCCGGCGGCTTCGACGGCGAACGCGCGCACTGGAGCGCGGTGGCCGCACACTGCGCCACCGCGCTGCCGGTGGACGCCGACGGCGGCAACACCATGGCCGACCTGCGCTCGGTCACCGTCCGCCTGGACCGCGGGCGCACCGGCGACCTGCTGCAGAAGGTGCCCGGCGTCTACCGCACCCGGATCAACGACGTGCTGCTCACCGCGCTCGGCCGGGTGCTCGCCGAGTGGACCGGACAGCAGACCGTCGCCGTCGGCCTGGAGGGGCACGGCCGCGAGGACCACCTCTTCGACGGCGTCGACCTGTCCCGTACGGTCGGCTGGTTCACCAGCCTGTTCCCCGTCGCGCTGGACGTCCCGGGCGGAGACTGGGGCACGGCGCTGAAGTCCGTCAAGGAACAGCTGCGCGCGGTACCCGGCCGGGGCCTCGGCCACGGGGCGCTGCGGCACCTCGCGGAGGCCGCCGCACCCGCCGGCACGCCCCAGCCGCAGATCAGCTTCAACTACCTGGGCCGGTTCGACTGGACCGGCGACGGCGGGCTCATCCGCGCCGTGCACGGCGGACTGGGCGGCGCCGCCGCCCCCGAGTCCGTGCGGCCGCACCTGCTGGACGTGGTGGGCCGGGTCGAGGAGCGGTCGCTCGAACTCACCTGGTACTACAGCGGCCAGGTGCACCAGGAGGAGACGGTCACCGCGCTGGCCGAGGGCATGCTGCGGGCGCTGGAGGACATCGTCGCGCACTGCGCCGGGCCGGACGCCGGCGGCCGCACCCCGTCCGACTACCCGCTCGCGCGCCTCGACCAGGCGGCCGTGGACCGGGTCGCGGCGGACGGCCGCGCGGTGGAGGACATCTACCCGCTGACGCCCATGCAGGCGGGCATGCTGTTCCACAGCCTGATGGACCCCGACGCGCACACCTACTTCAACCAGGTCCAGCTGGTGCTCTCCGGCGTCACCGACCCGGCCGCGCTCGCCACGGCCTGGCAGCGGACGGCCGACGCCAACCCGGTGCTGCGCACCCGACTGGTGTGGGAGGAGACCGCCGAGCCGCTGCAGGTCGTCCAGGCACGGGCCACCGTGCCGGTCACCCACCACGACTGGTCCCGGCGCACCGCCGAGGCCTGCGAGCACGCGCTGCACACCCTGCTCGCGGAGGACCGGGCGGCCGGACTCGACCTCGCCGCTGCCCCGTTGATGCGGCTCGCCCTGATCAGGCTGTCCGAGGACCGGGTCCGGCTGGTGTGGACGTTCCACCACGTCCTGCTCGACGGCTGGAGCGCGGCCCAGGTCTTCGACGAGGTCTGCGAACGGTACGCGGCGCTCACCGCGGGACGCCGCCCCGACGTCCCCTCCCGGCCGCCGTTCGGCAGCTATCTGCGCTGGCTGACGGAGCAGGACGGCACCCAGGCCGAGCGGTACTGGCGCACCGCGCTGGCCGGGTTCGCCTCCCCGACCGAACTCCCGCGGGACCGGGTGCCGCTGGAGGCCCACCGCGCCTCCTCCTCGGGCTCGGTGCACCTCGCGCTGGACGAGGCGGACTCCGCCCGCCTGCGGGAGACGGCGCAACGGGCCGGCCTCACCATGAACACCGTGCTCCAGGGCGCCTGGGGCCTGCTGCTGTCCCGCTACGGCAACAGCGACGACGTGGTCTTCGGCACCACCGTCTCCGGGCGGCCCGCCGCGCTGCCCGGTGTGGAGTCCATGGTCGGGCTGTTCATCAACACGCTGCCCACCCCGGTACGGATCGACGGGCGCCGCGGGCTGCTGGACTGGCTGCGCGAGCTGCAGCACGCCCAGTCGGAGTCCCGGCGCCACGACTTCGTCTCCCTGACCGACCTCCAGACCTGGAGCGAGGTCCCGCGCGGGACGAACCTGTTCGACAGCATCGTGGTCTTCGAGAACTACCCCTTCGACAGCGAGGCGCTGTCCCGGCACGGCCTGGGCATCGAGCAGGAACGCGACCTGGAGCCGACCAACTACCCGCTCAGTGTGATCGTCGCCCCCGGTGAGCGCCTCACCGTGGCCCTGGACTACGACCCGGCCGTCTTCGACGCCGCGACGGTCGAGCGGCTGGGCACCTGTCTGCGGGTCCTGCTGACGGAGATGGCGGCCGATCCCGACCGCTGCCTGGGGGACCTGCCGCTGCTCACCGCCGACGAGCGCGGGCGCGTGCTGCGGGAGTTCGGCGGCACCGCCGCCACCCCGCCGCGGCGGGCGCTGCCCGAGGTGTTCGAGGCGCAGGCGGCCCGCACTCCGCACGCCACCGCCGTGCTGGCCGGGGAGACCCGGCTCACCTACCGGGAGCTGAACGCACGCGCCAACCGCCTGGCCAGACTGCTGATCGCCGCGGGTGCCGGCCCGGAGCGGTTCGTCGCCCTGGCGCTGCCGCGCACCGCCGACCTGGTCGTGGCCCTGATGGCGGTCCTCAAGAGCGGCGCCGGCTATCTGCCGGTCGACCCCAAGTACCCGGCCGAGCGGGTCTCCTTCCTGTTCGACGACATCGGGCCGGACATCGTGCTCACCACCGCCGCCCTGGCCGGCCGGCTGCCCGACGGGCCCGCCACCCGGATCGCGCTGGACGCCCCCGGGGTCGCGGAGCGGCTCGCCGGGCAGAGCCCCGCCGACATCGGGGACGGCGAGCGGACCGGTGCGCTGCTGCCCGCCCACCCCGCCTACGTCATCCACACCTCGGGCTCGACGGGCCTGCCCAAGGGCGTGGTGGCCACCCACGGGTCGGTGGTGGCGCTGACCGACTGGGCGGCCGGTGAGTTCGGCGGCCGCGGCCTGTCCCACGTCGTGGCCTCCACCTCGCTCAACTTCGATGTGTCGGTCTTCGAGATCTTCAGCCCGCTGCTGTCCGGCGGCTGCGTCGAGATCGTGAGTGACCTGCTGGCCCTCGCCGAACGCTCCGCCCCCTGGACCGCGAGCCTGCTCAGCGCCGTCCCCTCCGCCCTCGGCCAGCTGCTCGCCGAGGACACCGTCCATGTCACCGCGGACACCGTGGTGCTGGCCGGTGAGGGGCTCGCCGCCCGCACCGTACGGGAGGTGCGCGCCGCCGTCCCCGGCTGCCGGGTCGCGAACATCTACGGCCCCACCGAGGCCACCGTCTACGCCACCGCCTGGTACTGCGACCCGGCCGACCCCGACCGCACCCCGCCGATCGGCAGTCCGGTCGCCGGCGCGCGGGCCTATGTCCTCGACCCGCGGCTGCGGCCGGTCCCCGTCGGGGTGCCCGGTGAGCTCTACCTCGCCGGAACCGGCGTGGCCCGCGGCTACTTCGCGCGGCCCGGACTCACCGCCCGGCGCTTCCTGGCCGACCCCTTCGGCCCCGCGGGCGAGCGGATGTACCGCACCGGCGACCTTGTACGCTGGGACGCCGACGGGCAGTTGGAGTACCTCGGCCGCGGCGACGACCAGGTCAAGGTGCGCGGCTTCCGCATCGAACTGGGCGAGGTCGAGGCCGCGCTGGCCCGGCACCCCGCGGTGGCCGAGGCCGCCGCCGCGGTGACCGAGTCCGACGGCCACAAGCGCCTGGTGGGCTATGTCGTCACCAGGGGCGCGGAGGACACCGACCCCGCCGCGCTGCGGGCCTTCCTCGCCGAGAGCCTGCCCGACCACCTGGTCCCCGCCGTCGTCGTCCCCCTGGAGCGGCTGCCGCTGGGGGCCACCGGCAAGCTCGACCGGCGTGCCCTGCCGGCGCCCGACTGGGCGGCCCCGGCCGCCGGGTACGTCCCGCCGCGCACGGACACCGAGAAGACCCTCGCCGGGATCTGGGCTTCGGTGCTGGGCCTGGAGCGGGTGGGCGCCGAGGACAACTACTTCGCGCTCGGCGGGGACTCGATCCTCAGCATCCAGATCGTCTCCGCGGCCCGCCGCGCGGGCCTCGCGCTGACCCCGCGCCATCTGTTCGTCCACCAGACCGTGGCCGCGCTCGCCGCGGCCGCCGCTGACCTGCCGGCCACGGTGTCCACCGCCGAACAGGGCCCGGTGGTCGGCGAGGTGCCGCTCACCCCCGTCCAGCACTGGCTGTTCGACAGCGTCCCGGACAGCCCCGGGCACTTCACCCAGGCGCTCTCCTTCCAGCTGGCCGCCGAGGTCGACGAGGGCGCGCTGCGGGCCGCGCTCGCCGCGGTGCTGGAACACCACGACGCCCTGCGCATGGTGTACGAGCCCGCCGGCGACGGCCACTGGCGCCAGTACAGCGCGGCGCCCGGCGCGGCACCCGCCCTGGCGGTCCACGACCTCTCCGCCCTGGAGCCGGAGGCCCGGGCCGCGCGGCTGCGCGCGCTGTCGGCGGAGCTGTCCGCCGGCTTCGGCCTCGCGGACGGGCCGCTGCTGAGGACCGCACTGTGCCACCTGGGCGACCAGGACCGGCCGGTGCTGCTGCTGGCGGCCCACCACCTGGTCGTCGACGCGGTGTCCTGGCGCATCGTCCTGGAGGACCTCGACACCGCCTACCGCCGGGTCCGGGCCGGGGAGCGGGCCGCGCTCGGCCCCAAGACCACCTCGTTCCGCGCCTGGGCGCAGCGGCTGCACGACCACACCGCGGCCGGCGGCTTCGACGACGAACTCGCCTACTGGAGCGGCCAGGACGGCCAGGACGGCCAGGCGGAGCTGCCCGTCGACTACGCGGGCCGCAACTCGGCGGACTCCGAGGACACCGTCACCGTCCGCCTGGAGGCCGAGGAGACCCGGCAGCTGCTCCAGGACGTGCCGGACGTCTACCGGACCCGCGTCAACGACGTGCTGCTGTGCGCCCTGGGCCGGGTGCTGGCCCGCTGGACCGGGCAGGACCGGGTACGGATCGGACTGGAGGGCCACGGCCGCGAGGAGATCTTCGACGACGTCGACCTCTCCCGCACCGTCGGCTGGTTCACCACCCTGTTCCCGGTCACCCTGGACCTGCCGCCGCACGCGGACCTCGCCACGGCGCTGAAGTCCGCCAAGGAGGGCCTGCGGACCCTGCCCCGGCACGGCCTGGGCCACGGCGCGCTGCGCCATCTGCGTACCCCGGCCGCCACCGGGCTGCCCGCCGACCCGCAGATCGCCTTCAACTACCTGGGCCAGCAGGACTGGAGCGCCTCCGCGGGCGACGGCCTGCTGCACGCGCCGTACGGTGCGCTGGCGGGCGACATGGACCTGTCGGCCGACCGGCCGCACCTCATCGACGTCATCGGCCTGGTCACGGACAAGCGCCTGGAGTTCACCTGGTCGTACTCGGCGAACCTGCATCTGCGCTCCACCGTGGCCGGGCTGGCCGAGGAGATGGCCGCCGAACTCCGGGAGATCGTGCGGCACTGCGCCCGGCCGGACGCCGGGGGCCGCACCCCCTCCGACTTCCCGCTGGTCCGCCTCGACCAGGACACCGTCGACCGGCTCGCCGGCGACGGCCGGGATGTCACGGACATCTATCCGCTGACCCCCACCCAGACCGGCATGGTCTTCCACGGGCTCGACGAACCCGACCAGGGGCTCTACGTCGAACAGGCCACCTTCGTCCTGGACGGGGTGCCCGACTCCCGGCTGCTGGCCGCCGCCTGGCAGCACGTCGTCGACCGCACCCCCGTGCTGCGCAGTGCGGTCGTGCTGCACGAGGTGCCGGTACCGCTGCAGACCGTGCACCGCTCGGTCACCCTGCCGGTCACCGCACTCGACTGGAGCGCCCTGACCGAGGAGGAGCGCGCGGCCGCACTGACCCGGCTGCTCGCCGACGACCGGGACCGCGGGCTCGCCCTCGACCGGGCGCCGCTGCTGCGGCTCACCCTCATCCGGCTCTCCCCGGCAGAGGTACGGGTCGTGTGGACCTTCCACCATGTGCTGCTCGACGGCTGGAGCGTCTTCCAGGTGCTCTCGGACGTCTTCGCCTGCCACGCGGCGCTCACCCGGGGCGAGGCCCCCGAGCTGCCGGACCGCAGGCCGTTCGCGGACTACGCCGCCTGGCTCGCCGCCCACGACCCGGCCCCGGCCGAACAGCACTGGCGCGGCGCGCTGGCCGGACTGACCGCACCCACCCCGCTGCCCTACGACCGGCGCCCGGCGCCGGGGGCCGCCACCCGCGCCGGCACCTGGCTCTCGGAGCGGCTCGGCGAGCAGGAGAGCGCGGCGCTCCAGGACTTCGCCCGGCGCCACCACCTCACCCTCAACACCGTCGTCCAGGGGGTCTGGGGCCTGCTGCTGGCCCGCTGGAGCGGAGAGCGGGAGGTGTGCTTCGGCACAACGGTCTCCGGACGGCCCGCCGACCTGCCCGGCGCCGACGCCATCACCGGCCTGTTCATCAACTCGCTGCCGGTCCGGTGCCGGGTGGACGGCGGCGCGGCCCCCGCCGACTGGCTGCGCGGCCTCCAGTCCGCGCAGGCCGACGCGCGCGGCTTCGAGCAGGTCCCGCTGTCCGACCTGCGCGGCTGGAGCGAACTCCCCGCCGGGGAGGCACTGTTCGAGAGCCTGGTGGTCTTCGAGAACTACCCGATCAACGACACCGCGGCCACCGCACACGGCCTGCGCGTCCGCGATCTGCACGCCCTGGAGGCCACCAACTACCCGCTCACCGTGGTCATCTCGCCCGACACCTGCCTGAGCGTCGAACTCGGCTATGACCCGCGGTACTTCGAGGAGTCCACGGCCCGCTCCCTGGCCACCCAGCTGGTGCACACCCTGGGCGCCCTGGCGGCACCCGGCGGCGCGGCGACCGTGGACGGGATCGACATCCTGCCGCCGGCCGAGCGCGACCGGCTGACCGGGCGCACCGAGCCGGCCGGGGACACGGTCCCGGCCGCCCCCCTGGCCGCGCTCGTCGAGGCGGCGGTGGACCGGTGGCCGGACGCCCCCGCGCTGACCGCGCCGGACCTGCACCTCTCCTTCGCGGAACTGGAGGCGCGGGCCAACCGCCTCGCCCACCACCTCCTCACCCGCGGGACCGGTCCCGGCGACCTCGTCGCCCTGGTCCTGCCGAGATCGGCCGACATGGCCGTCGCCCAGCTGGCCACCGCCAAGACGGGCGCCGCCTACCTGCCGGTGGACCCCGGGTACCCCTCGGAGCGGATCGCGCTGATGCTGCGCGACGCCGCCCCGGCCGTCACCCTGGAGGCCACCGAGGTCCATGACCTCCTAGCCGCCGGGGACGACGACGCACCCGGCCACCGGCTCACCGACCGGGACCGGGTCCGCCCGCTCGACCTCGACGACCCGGCCTACGTGATCTACACCTCCGGCTCCACCGGCACCCCCAAGGGCGTCGTCGTCACCCACCGCGGCCTGGCGGCCTTCGCCGCCGCCGAGGCCGACCACTACCAGGTCCGGCCGGGCGACCGGGTGCTGGCCTTCGCCACGCCCAGCTTCGACGCCTCGGTGCTGGAGCTGTGCATGGCCCTGCCGGCCGGTGCCTGCCTCGTGGTGCCGCCGCCCGGCCCGCTGCTCGGCGAGCAACTCGCCGAGGTGCTCCGCCGGGAGCGCATCACCCACACCCTGCTGCCGCCCGCCGCGCTCGCCACGGTGCCGCCCGCCACCGCGGGCACCCTGCCGGACCTGCGCACCCTCATCGTCGGCGCGGACGCCTGCGGCGCCGACCTGGTCGCCCGCTGGGCCCCGCACCACCGGATGATCAACTCGTACGGGCCCACCGAGACCACGGTGGTCGCCACCTGGTCCGGCCCGCTGGTGCCCGACGGCGCCGCGCCGCCCATCGGACGCGCCCGCGCGGGCAGCCGCAGTTATGTGCTCGACGAGCGGCTGCGCCCGGTCGCCGACGGTGTCCCCGGCGAACTGTGGATCAGCGGAGCCTCGTTGGCCCGCGGCTACCTCCACCGGCCCGGCCTGACCGCCACCCGGTTCACCGCCGACCCCTACGGCGCGCCCGGCGAGCGGATGTACCGCACCGGCGACCTGGTCCGCCGCGACGCCCGCGGCGAACTCCACTACCTCGGCCGCACCGACCACCAGATGAAGCTGCACGGCCACCGCATCGAGGCGGGCGAGGTCGAGGCCACCCTGACCGGCCACCCCGCCGTCGCGGACGCCGTGGTGTCCGTACGGGAGGACGAGCCGGGAAGGCCGCGTCTGGTGGCCCATCTGCTCGCCGCACCGGACACCGAGGTCCCGTCCGGCGCCGCGCTGCGCTCCTTCGCCGCCCGGACCCTGCCCGGCCACATGGTCCCCTCGGCCTTCGTCGTCCTGGAGCGTTTCCCGCTCACCGAGAACGGCAAGACCGACCGCGCGGCCCTGCCCGCACCCGGCCCGGACGTCGCGGAGCCGGCCGCCCAGGTCGCCCCGCGCACCCCCACGGAGCAGTTCCTCGCGGACGTCTGGTCCGAGGCCCTGGAAACGGGCGTGGGCGCCGAGGACGACTTCTTCGCCCTCGGCGGCGACTCGCTGCGCAGCCTGCTCATCGCCTCCCGGGTCAACGAGACCTTCGGCGTGGAGCTGACTCCCCGGGATGTGCTGACCGCCCGCACGGTCGCCGCCCTGGCGGAACTCGTGGAGGAACACGTCCTGCGCGAACTCGAAGACGCCGCACGCGGCACCAGCGACCCCAACGAACGGTGAGGAACCCCGACATGACGTCTTCGCAGTCGAAGAAGGACCGTGCCGCGGCCCTGCCCCAGGAGTTGCAGGAGGCGCTGCGCCGCCGCCTGGCGGGCCAGGCCCCGCCCGCAGCCAAGGCCAGGCAGCAGATCCCGCGCGCGGACCGCTCACAGCTCCTGCCGCTCTCCTTCGCCCAGCAGCAGCTGTGGTTCCTGGACCAGCTCCGGCCCGGCGACGCCCGCTACAACAGCGCGGTCGCCCTGCGGCTGACCGGCACCCTGGACCGGTCCGCGCTGTCCCGGGCGCTGGACGCCGCGCTGGAACGCCATGAGTCCCTGCGGACCACCTTCGACGCCGTCGACGGACGGCCCGTGCAGACGGTGCGGCCGGCCGGTCCCGTGCCGCTGCCGGTGCACGACCTCGGGACCGCGCCCGGCGCCCCGGCGGCGGACGCGGCGCTGGACGAGCTGCTGCTGGCGGAGTACTCCCGCCCGTTCGACCTGTGCACCGGTCCGCTGCTGCGGGCCCTGCTGATCCGGCTGGCCGACGACGCGCACGTGCTGCTGCTCACCGCGCACCACATCGTCACCGACGGCTGGTCCATGGGCGTGCTGCTGGACGAACTGTGCACGCTCTACGACGCCCTGGCCCACGGGGAGACGCCGGCGCTCGCCCCGGTGGCGACGCAGTACCCGGACTTCGCCGCCTGGCAGCGCGAGCGGCTGTCCGGCGCCCTGCTGGACGAGCAGCTCTCCTACTGGACCAAGCAGCTCGACGGGACCGTGCCGGCGGCGCTGCCGCTCGACCGTCCCCGCGGCGGGGAGGAGGCCGGTGACGGCGCGGTCCACACGTTCCGGGTCCCGGCGGCCACCGCGGCCCGGCTCCGGGAGGTGGCGGCAGCCCAGCACACCACGCTGTTCGCGGCGCTGATCGCGGCCTGCCAGGCGCTGCTCGCCCGCTGGTCGGGACAGGACGACATCGCCGTCGGCTCGCTGACCCCCGGCCGCGGACGCACCGAACTGGAGCGCGCGGTCGGCCTCTTCGTCAACACGGTGGTGCTGCGCGCCCCCGTCGACACCGCCCGCTCCTACCGCGAGCTGCTGGACGCCTCCGCCGGTGCCGTCCTCGACGCCTTCGCGCACGGCGACACCCCCTTCGAGCGGGTCGTGGAGGCCGCGGGCGCGGCCCGGGAAGCGGGCCGCAACCCGCTCTTCGACGTGATGGTCCTGCTCCACCCCGCCCCGCCGGCGGCCCCCGGACTGCGGGGGATCACGGCCGGGACCGTCACCGTGCCCCGCCGCTCGGCCACCTTCGACCTGAGCGTGGAGTTCGTCCCCGACGGGGACGGGCTGACCGGGCTGCTGGAGTACCGCACCGACCTCTTCGACGCCGGCACCGCCGCGCGGATGGCCGGGCAACTGGTGCTGCTGCTCGGGGGAGTCGCGGACGCGCCGGACCGGCCGCTGGGTGAACTGTCCCTGCTGTCGGAGCGGGACCACCGCCGGCTGACCACCGAGTGGAACGACACCGCGCTGTCCGTCCCGCCCACCACCTACCCCGCCGTCTTCGAGGCGCAGGCGGCCCGCACCCCGCACGCCACGGCACTGGTCGCCGGGGGCACCACGCTGGACTACGCCGCGCTCAACACCCACGCCAACCGGCTCGCCCACCACCTCATCGCCCGCGGCGCCGGCCCCGAACAGCTCGTCGCGCTGCGGCTGCCGCGCACCGCCGACATGGTCGTGGCGCTCCTCGCCGTGCTGAAGTCCGGCGCCGGATACCTGCCGGTCGACCCCGAACTCCCCGACGAGCGGACGCGGCTGCTGCTCGACGACGCCCGGCCGTCGCTGGTGCTCGACGAGGCGGCGCTGCGCGCGGTACCGGCCACCGCCCCCACCCACGACCCCACCGACGCCGACCGCCGCGCCCCGCTGCACCCCGGCCACACCGCCTACGTCATCTACACCTCCGGGTCCACCGGCCGCCCCAAGGGCGTGTCCGTCGAGCACCGTGCGCTGACGAACCTGCTGGCCGGCCACCGGCACGGCTTCGTCGCCGAGGCGGGCGGCGGTCCGCTGCGCACCGCCCTGACCGCGTCGTTCTCCTTCGACACCTCCCTGGAGGGCGTACTGCTGATGGCCGACGGCCACCCGCTGCACCTGGTCGACGAGGTGACCCGCCTCGACCCGGCCGCCCTGGTCGAGTACGTCGTCGAGCACCGCATCGACTTCCTCGACCTGACCCCCTCCTACTTGCGCCAGCTGCTGCCCGCCGGGCTGCTCACCGACCCGCGCCACCACCCCCGGGTGCTGATGCTCGGCGGCGAGGCCGTCGGCCCCGCGCTGTGGCGGGAACTCGCCGGGCTGGACGACGTCGCCGCGTACAACTTCTACGGGCCCACCGAGTGCACGGTCGACGCCCTGGCCTGCCGGATCGACGCCGCCGCCCGCCCGGTGGTGGGCCGCCCGCTGGCCAATGTGCGCGCCCATGTCCTCGACGACCGCCTGCGGCCGGTGCCGCCCGGCGTCGGCGGCGAGCTGTACCTGGCGGGCGACCAGCTCGCCCGCGGCTATCTGAACCGGCCCGGCCTGACCGCCGCGCGGTTCGTGGCGGACCCGTTCGGGCCGCCCGGCAGCCGGATGTACCGCACCGGCGACCTGGCCCGGTGGACCGCCGACGGACGGCTCGACTACCTGGGCCGCGCCGACGACCAGGTCAAGATCCGCGGCCACCGCATCGAGCCCGGCGAGGTCGAGGCGGCACTGCTGGACCTGCCCGGCGTCGCCGGGGCGGCCGTCGTCGCCGTCACCGACGCCCACGGCCACGCCCGTCTCGCCGCCTACGTGGTGCCCGCCGCCGGCACCGGCCGGCCGGCCGCCTCCGAACTCCGGGCGGCCCTCCGGAGCACCCTGCCCGGCCACATGATGCCCGCCGCCTTCGTCACCCTGGATGCCCTGCCGCTCAACACCAGCGGCAAGCTGGACCGCCGCGCGCTGCCCGCCCCCGACCTCGACGCGGCCCCGCGCGAGCGGGAGTTCGTGGCGCCGCGCACCCCCGCCGAACGGGAACTGGCCGGAATCTGGGCCGCGGTGCTCGGCCTCGCGCGGGTCGGCGTCACCGACAACTTCTTCGAGCTGGGCGGCGACTCGATCCTCAGCATCCAGGCCGTCTCCCGCGCCCGCGCCGCCGGACTGAGCCTGACCTCCCGGGACGTCTTCCGGCACCAGACCGTCGCGGAGCTGGCCGCCGCCGCGGACCTGCGCACCGCCCCCGCACCCGCGGCGGCGCAGCCGGAGGAGACGGGACCGGCCCCGCTCACCCCCATCCAGGAGTGGTTCTTCGCCACCCACGGACCGCTGCGGCACTTCAGCATGTCGATGCTGCTCGACCTGCCGCAGGACCTCGACGCGGACGCCCTGGAGCGGGCCCTGCACGCGGTGGCCGCCCACCACCCGGCGCTCCGCACCCGGTTCGTCCGCACCGGCGACACCTGGCGCCAGCACCCCGTCGACACCGTGCCGCCCGGCCTCCTCGCCCGGCACGACCTGTCCCGGACGGCCGGCGCCGCGCGGGACGCCGCCCGCACCGCCGCGGCCGACGCCGCCCGCGCGGACCTCGACCCCGCCGCCGGCACCCTGCTGCGCGCCGCCCTGCTGACGGCCGGGCCGGGCAGCCGCCCCCAGCTGTTCCTGACGGCCCACCACCTCGCCGTCGACAGCGTCTCCTGGCGCATCCTGCTCGCCGACCTGGAGAGCGCCTACCGCCGCGCCGCCGCGGGCGAGCCCCTCCAACCGGAGCCCGCCACCACACCGTTCACCACCTGGGCCGCCCGCCTGGCCCGGACGGTGCGGGACGGCGGACTCGACGGCGACCTGGCCCACTGGCGCGCCGAGAGCGAGACGGCGCGCACCCCGCTGCCGGTGGACCGCCCCGGCCCCGCACTCGCCGGCTCGGTCCGCACCGTGCGCACCCGGCTCGGCCGCGACACCACCGAGGCCCTGCTGCGCCGGGTCCCCGGCGTCTACCGGACCCAGGTGAACGACGTCCTGCTCAGCGCGCTGGGCCGGGTGCTCGCCGACTGGGCGGGCACCGACCGGGTGACCGTCGCCCTGGAGGGACACGGCCGGGAGGACCTCGACGGGACCGACGGCACCGAGGACGGGCCGACGGGCGCCGGTGAGGTCGATCTGTCCCGTACCGTCGGCTGGTTCACCACCCAGTACCCGGTCACCCTCACCCTCGACGGCCCGTCGCGGGAGCCGGACTGGGGCGCGACGCTCAAGGCGGTCAAGGAACGGCTGCGCGCCGTCCCCCGGCGCGGCCTCGGCTACGAGGCGCTGGCCCGCCTCGGTTCGCCTGACCCGGCCGCCCGCGCCCTGCGCGAACTGCCCCTGCCGCAGGTCTGCTTCAACTACCACGGGCAGTGGGACGGCGCGCCCGGCGGGGACTTCGCGCCCGCCGGCGACGTCCCCGGCCGCGACCTCGACGCCGACGCACCGCTCGACCACCTGCTGGACATCTCGGCCGTGGTCGCCGACGGCGACCTGGAACTGACCTGGCACTACAGCGAGCAGGTGCACGACGAGCGCACGGTACGGCAGCTGGCGGACGGCACCGTCAGCGCGCTGGCCGCGCTCGTCGCCCACTGCGCACGGCCGGAAGCGGGCGGCCGCACCCCCTCCGACTTCCCCCTCGCCCGGCTGGACCAGGCCGGGGTGGACCGTCTGGCAGGGGACGGGCGCGCCGTCGAGGACATCCTCCCGCTCACCCCGCTCCAGGAAGGCATGCTCTTCCACCGTCTGATGGGCGGTGCCGACGACGTCTACCTCGACCAGGCGTCCCTGCTGCTGGACGGCGTCGCCGACCCCCGCGCGTTCGCCCGGGCCTGGCAGCGGGTCGTGGACCGGACCCCGGCGCTGCGCACCGCGGTCGTCTGGGAGGACGTGCCGGTACCCCTGCAGATCGTGCACCGGCGGGTGAACGTGCCCACCGTCCACGTCGACTGGCGCGAACAGGACGAGGACCGGCAGGCAGCCGCACTCGCCCGGCTGCGGGACGAGGACCTCGCGCGGGGGCTGGACCTCGGCACACCGCCGCTGATGCGGCTCACCCTGATCCGGCTGCCCGGCGGCAGGCTGCGGCTGCTGTGGACCTCGCACCACCTGATCCTGGACGGCTGGAGCCTGGCGCAGGTGCTGACGGAGGTGTGCGAGGAGTACGCCGCCCTCGTCGCCGGCCAGGACCGGACAGCGCCCGTGCGCCGCCCGTTCGGCGACTATGTGCGCTGGCTGTCCGCACGGGACGGCCGCGCCGCCGAGGAGCACTGGCGCACCGTCCTCGCGGGCTTCGCCACCCCGACGCCGCTGCCCTGCGACCGCCCGGCCCGCGAGGCCCACCGGGCCCGCTCCGCGGCGGTCGTCACCGCGAGCCTGCCCGTCGGGCTGTCCCAGGAGCTGCTGCACACCGCCCGGCGCAGCGGACTGACCCTCAACACGGTGGTGCAGGGCGCCTGGGCGCTGCTGCTGGCGCGCTACAGCGGCGAGCCGGACGTGGTGTTCGGCACCACCGTGTCCGGCCGCCCGGACGCCCTGCCCGGCGTCGAGTCCATGGTCGGGATGTTCATCAACACCCTGCCCACCCGGGTACGGGCCGACGAACACCGCACCACCGCCGACTGGCTGCGGGAGCTGCAGGACGCCCAGTCCGAGTCCCGGCGCTTCGAGGCCGTCTCGCTGGCCCAGCTGACCTCGCTCAGCGACGTCCCGGCGGGCACCGCGCTGTTCGACAGCATGGTCGCCTTCGAGAACTACCCGTTCGACGACGCCCGGACCTCCGGCGCCGGCGTGCGCATCCTGGACGTCGCCTCGCGCGATGCGACCAACTTCCCGCTGGTGCTGCGCGCCCACCACAGCGACCGCCTCGGCTTCGACCTGGCACACGACCCGGACCTCTTCGACACCGGCACCGTCCGCGCGCTCGCCGACCGGCTGTGCCTGCTGCTCACGGAGATCGCCGCCGGACCGGACCGGCCGCTGCGCGAGCTGGCGTGGACCACCGCCGGGGAACGCCGGCGGATGCTGGTCGACTGGAACGGCACCGAGCACGGGCGGCCCGAGCCGACCCTGGTGGACCTGTTCGAGGAGCGGGCCGCGCGCACCCCCGACGCCACCGCGGTGACCTGCGCCGGAAGCACCCTGTCCTACGCCGAACTCGACGCACGGGCCGGGCGGCTGGCCCACCGGCTGGCCGAGAGCGGCGCCGGGCCGGAGCGCTTCGTGGCGCTCGCCCTGCCCCGTTCCCCGGACATGATCGTGGCGCTGGTGGCCGTGCTGAAGACCGGCGCCGCCTACGTCCCCGTCGACCCGGAACTCCCCGGCAGCCGCCTCGCCCATCTGCTCACCGACGCCGCCCCGGCCCTGCTGGTGACCACCACGGACGTCGCCGGACGGCTCGGGGACACCGCCTGCCCCCGGCTGCTCCTGGACGACCCCGCGGTCCGCGCCGACCTCGCCGGGCGCCCCGCCACCGGCCCGGCCCCGGCCACCCGCCCGCTGCCCGAGCACCCCGCCTACGTCATCTACACCTCGGGCTCCACCGGCCTGCCCAAGGGCGTGGTCGTCCCGCACGCCAACGTGGTGCGGCTGTTCTCCCGCACCCAGGAGTGGTTCGCCTTCGACGAGCACGACGTGTGGACGCTGTTCCACTCCTACGCCTTCGACTTCTCCGTCTGGGAGATCTGGGGCGCGCTGCTGCACGGCGGCCGGCTCGTCATCGTCCCGCACGAGGTCACCCGTTCCCCCGAGGAGTTCCTGCGCCTGCTGGCCGACGAGCGGGTCACGGTCCTCAACCAGACGCCCTCGGCGTTCTACCCCCTGATGCGCGCCGACGCCGAACACCCCGAAGTCGGGGCGCGGCTGGCCCTGCGGCGGGTGGTCTTCGGCGGGGAGGCGCTGGACCTGGGACGGCTCACCGACTGGTACGCGCGGCACCCGGAGTCCGCGCCCGTCCTGGTCAACATGTACGGCATCACCGAGACCACCGTGCACGTCTCCTACGCGCCCCTGGACCGTGCCACGGTCACCGCGGCCACCGGCAGCACCATCGGCCGCGGCATCCCCGACCTGCGGGTCCGGGTGCTCGACGGCACTCTCGCCCCGGTGCCGCCCGGCGCCGTCGGCGAGCTGTACGTGGCCGGGGAGGGCCTGGCCCGCGGCTATCTGAACCGGCCCGGCCTGACCGCCGCGCGGTTCGTGGCGGACCCGTTCGGGCCGCCCGGCAACCGGATGTACCGCACCGGCGACCGGGCCCGCTGGCGGCCCGACGGCACCCTGGAGTACCTCGGCCGGGCCGACCAGCAGGTCAAGATCCGCGGCTTCCGGATCGAACCCGGGGAGATCGAGGCCGCCCTGACCGCGCACCCGGGCGTCGCCGAGGCCGTGGTCTCGGTGCGCGAGGACACTCCCGGGGTGCGGCGGCTGGTGGCCCATGTCGTGGGCACCGGTCCGGGCACCGCGCCGTCCGCCGCCGCGCTGCGCGCCCACCTGGCGGACGCCCTGCCGGCCCACATGGTGCCCGCCGCCTATGTCGCCCTGGACGCCCTGCCGTTGACCGTCAACGGCAAGCTCGACCACCGGGCGCTGCCCGCCCCCGGCCCGGACGGCTTCGCCGCCGGCGAGGACCGCACCGCCCCGCGCACCGAGGCGGAGCGCCTCGTCGCCCGGGTGTGGGCCGAGGTCCTGGACACCGGCGAACTGGGTGTGGAGGACGGCTTCTTCGCCCTGGGCGGCGACTCGATCCTCGCCATCCGCGTCACCTCCCGGCTCCGCGCCGCCCTCGGTGCCGAGGTCTCGCCCCGGCTGCTGTTCACCCACTCCACCGTCGGAGCCCTGGCCGCCGCACTGCCGGACCCGGCCGCCGCCCGCCGGGCACCGGACGACCCGATCCCCGCGGCCGACCGCACCGCCGCCCTGCCGCTGTCGTTCCCCCAGCAGCGTCTGTGGTTCCTGGACACCTTCGAGCCGGACAGCACCGCCTACGTCACCTACTTCGTGCTGCGCCTGCGCGGCACCCTGGACTCCGCGGCCCTGCGCACCGCCCTGGACGCCCTGGTGGCCCGGCACGAACCGCTGCGCACCACCTTCGCCGAACAGGACGGCCACGCCTCCCAGCGCGTCCACGCCCCCCGGACGGTCGACCTGCCGCTGGACGACCTGTCGGACACCCCGGCGCAGGACCGCGACGGCGCGCTCGACGCGCTGCTGGCCCGCGAGGGCGCCGTCCCGTTCGACCTGGGCAACGGGCCGCTGCTGCGGACCCGGCTGATCCGGCTCGGCGACGGGGAGCACGTCCTGACGCTGGCCATGCACCACATCGTCACCGACGGCTGGTCCACCGCCGTCCTCGGCCGGGACCTGGGCGAGCTGTACGCGGCCGCCCTCCAGGACCGCCGCCCCGACCTGCCCGCACTGCCGCTCCAGTACGCCGACTACGCGGCCTGGCAGCGGGCCCGCGCGGCCGGCGCCGATGAGGCGCAACTCGTCTACTGGCGGCGGAAGCTGTCCGACGTGGCGCCGCTGGAGCTGCCCACCGACCGGCCGCGGCCCGCCGTCCGCACCGAGAACGGCGCGCTGCTGGAGTTCTCGCTGCCCGCCGCGCTGACCGACCGGCTGCGGGAGACCGGCCGCCGCGCCGACGCCACCCTCTACATGACCCTGCTCGCGGCCTGCCAGGTGCTGCTCGCCCGCTGGGCCGGCCAGGAGGACGTCGCGGTCGGCACCGTCGCCTCCGGGCGCGAACGCCCCGAACTGGAGCACCTGGTCGGGATGTTCGTGAACACCCTGACGCTGCGCAGCCGGGTGCGTGACGACCTGCCGTTCACCGCGCTGCTGTCGGAGGTGCGCACCACCGTCCTGGAGGCGTTCGCCCACCAGGACGTGCCCTTCGAGCGGCTCGTCGACGTGCTCCAGCCGGAACGGGACACCAGCCGCACCCCCCTCTTCCAGGTCATGGTGGCCCTGCACAACCTCGGCGGCGAGGCACCGCACCTGCCGGGCCTCGACGTCGAGACCGTCCAGCCGCCGGGCCGGCACGCCGCCTTCGACCTCGGCTTCGACTTCGTGGAGCGCGACGGCGGCCTCACCGGCTTCGTCGAGTACAACACCGACCTGTTCGACGCGGACACCGTCGAGCGGGCCACCGCCCGGCTGCGCCTGCTGCTGGAAGCGGTCGCGGACGACCCCGCCCGCACGGTCGGCGCGCTGCCGCTGCTGTCCGACGCCGAGCGGCGGCAGGTGCAGGAGGAGTGGCAGGGCGAGACCCTGCCCGTCCCCGACCAGACCTTCGTCGACCTGTTCGAGGCGCAGGCGGCCCGTACCCCGCACGCCACGGCACTGGTGGCCCGGGACGCCACGCTGGACTTCGCCGCCCTCAACGAGCGCGCCAACCGGCTGGCCCACCACCTCATCTCGCTCGGCGTCGGCCCGGAGCGGGTGGTCGCCGTCCAGCTGCCGCGCACCTCGGACATGCCGGTGGCGCTGCTCGCCGTCCTCAAGGCGGGCGGCACCCAGCTGTCCCTGGACCCCGAACTCCCCGCCGAACGCCTCGCGTTCCTGCTCTCGGACGCCGCGCCGTGCACCGTCCTGACGGCCGACGCGCTGCGCGACGCCCCCCTCGACCGGCAGCCCGCCCACAACCCCACCGACGCCGACCGCGTCGCGGCCCTGTGCGCCACCCACACCGCGTACATCAACTACACCTCCGGCTCCACCGGCCGCCCCAAGGGCGTCGCCGTCGAACACCGCCAGCTGGTCAACCTCTGCCACGACCACCGGGCCGGGCTCCTCGCCCCGCACACCACCGGCACCCGGCCCCTGCGCTTCGCGCTGAGCGCCGCCTTCTCCTTCGACACCTCATGGGAGGGCCCGCTGCTGCTGGCCCTGGGCCAGGAGGTCCACCTCATCGACGAGGACGTGCGCCTGGACCCGGCCGCCTTCGTCCGCCAGGTCGCCGGCAGCCGCCTGGACTGCGTCAACGTGACCCCGTCCTTCCTGCACGAGCTGATGGCCGCCGGGCTGCTCACCGGTGACCACCACCGCCCCCGGATCGTCATGGTCGGCGGTGAGGCGGTCGGCGCCCCGCTGTGGCAGGAGCTGGCGGCCACCGAGGGCCTCACCGCCTACAACGTCTACGGCCCCACCGAGTGCACCGTCGACGCGGTGTACGGCCGCGTCACCGGCGCCGGGCGTCCGGTGATCGGCCGGCCGGGCCGCAACCTGCGCGCCTATGTGCTCGACGGCGCCCTGCGGCCGGTCCCGGTCGGGGTGCCGGGCGAGCTGTACCTCGCCGGTGCCCAGGTCGCCCGCGGCTACCTGGGGCGCCCCGGGCTCACCGCGGGGCGCTTCGTCGCCGACCCGTTCGGCCCGCCCGGCACCCGGATGTACCGCACCGGCGACCGCGCGCGCCGGGACGGGCACGGGCGGCTGGAGTACCTGGGACGCACCGACGAACAGGTCAAGATCCGGGGGTTCCGGATCGAGCCCGGCGAGATCGAGGCCGCCCTGCTCACCGACCCCGCGGTGGCGGACGCCGTGGTGGTGGCCGCCGAACACGGCGGCCGGGCGCGGCTGGTGGCCTACGTGGTGCCCGCCGGGGAGCGGACACCCCCGGCCGACGAGCTGCGGGTCCGGCTGCGCCGCACCCTGCCGGACTACATGGTCCCCGCGGTGTTCGTCCCCCTGGACCGCGTTCCGCGGACCAGCAGCGGCAAGACCGACCGGCGCGCCCTGCCCGAGCCCCCCGCCGGGCCCGACACCGCGACCCGGTACGTGGCCCCGCGCACCGACACCGAGACCTGCCTCGCCGGGATCTGGGCGGAGGTGCTCGGCGTGCCCCGGGTCGGCGTCGAGGACAACTTCTTCGCCCTGGGCGGCGACTCGATCCTCAGCATCCAGATCGTGTCCCGGGCCCGCCGGGCCGGCCTCGGGCTCACCTCCAAGGACGTCTTCCGCCACCAGACGGTCGCCGAACTCGCCCTGCGCACCGCCGCGGTGACCCCGCCGCCCGCCGACGGCGCCGGGGCCCCGGACGGACCGGCCCCGCTCACCCCCATCCAGCACTGGTACCTGGGCGGCCGCCGCCCCGGGGACACCCTGCGCTTCACCATGACCAACCGCCTCGAACTGGCCCCGGGGAGCGACGAGGCGGCGCTGCGGCACGCGGTCGACGCCCTGGTGGCCCGCCACGAGGCGCTGCGCACCCGGTTCGGCCACACCGACGGCGCCTGGCGCCAGGAGGTGCTGCCGGCCGCCCCGGCGGACGTCCTCACCCGCCACGACCTGACCGGTCTCGACGCCGCCGGGCGGGAGGAGGCCGTCCAGCGGGCGACCGCGGCCGCCCAGTCCGCCTTGGACGTCACCGAGGGCCGGGTCGTCCAGGTCCTGTACTTCGACTGCGGCCCCGATGTCCCCGCCCAACTCGTCGTCACCGTCCACCACCTGGTGGTCGACGGGGTCTCCTGGCGCATCCTGCTGGGTGACCTGGAGACCGCCTACCGCGACGCCGCCGCCGGCCGGACGCCCGCCCTCGCCCCGGCGAGCAGCGGCTACGGGCACTGGGCGGCCCGCCTGGAACGGCACGCCCGGTCCGGCGCCTTCGACGGTGACGTGTCGTACTGGACCCGGGTCTGCCGGACCCCGGCGGACCTGCCCGCCGACCGGCCGGGCACCAACACCCACGGCGGCGCCGCCACCGTGACCGTCCGCCTGGGCCGCGCCGAGACCGACGCGCTGCTGCGCCAGGTCCCCGATGTCTACCGCACCCAGGTCAACGACGTCCTGCTCAGCGCCCTCGGCCGCACCCTGACCCGCTGGAGCGGCCAGGACTCCGTCCTCATCGGCGTGGAGGGCCACGGCCGCGAGGACCTCTTCGGCGACCTGGACCTCTCCCGCACCGTCGGCTGGTTCACCGCCGAGTTCCCCCTCGCCCTGTCCGTCACACCGGACGCCGACTGGCGCGACACCCTCCGGTCCGTCAAGGAGCAGCTGCGCGCCGTGCCGCTGCGGGGTCTGAGCTACGGCGCGCTGCGCCACCTGCTGCCGCAGAGCCCGCTGCCCGACGCACCGGCGCCGCGCGTCGGCTTCAACTACCACGGCCAGTGGGACATCGCCGCCGCCGCCGGACGCCCGGACGACGACGGGCTGTACCGGGCCGCCCTGCCGCCCGCCGGACAGGACACCGACCCCGACGAGACCCGCACCTACCTGCTGGATGTCACCGGCGTGGTCCAGGACGGCCGGCTCGAACTCGGCTGGTCCTACCCGCCGGAGAGGTACGACGAGTCCACCGTCCGCCGCCTCGCCGAGGACACCCTCACGGCGCTGACCGAGATCGTCGCGCACTGCGCCCGCCCCGGCACCGGCGGCCGCACCCCGTCCGACTTCCCGCTCGCCGGGCTCGACCAGCACCAGGTGGACCTGCTCGCGGGCGACGGGCGGGAGGTGGCGGACATCCATCCGCTCACCCCGCTCCAGGCCGGCATGCTCTTCCACGGGCTGGTCGACTCGGCGGGCGCCTACTTCGACCAGACGGTGCTGCGGATCGGCGGGGTCGCCGACCCGCAGGCGTTCGCCGCGGCCTGGCAGCGCGTCGCCGACCGCACCCCGGCGCTGCGCAGCAGCGTCCGCTGGCAGGGCCTGCCCCGGCCCGTGCAGGTCGTCCACCACCGGGCCGAGCTGCCGGTCACCCTGCGCGACTGGCGCACCCTGACCCCCGCCGAGCGCGACCGTGCCACCGACCGGCTGCTCGCCGCTGACCGGGCGGCCGGGATGGACGTCACCACCGCACCGCTGAGCCGCCTCGCGGTGGCCGCGCTGCCCGGTGACGAGATCCTGCTCGTGTGGTCCTCGCACCACCTGATGCTCGACGGCTGGAGCACCGGACTGCTCTTCGCGGACGTCTGCGCGCAGTACGCGGCGACGGCGGAGGGACGCGACGCCGGACCGGCGGCCCGCCGCCCGTTCCGGGACTTCCTGCAGTGGCTGGCGGAGCAGGACGAGGCGGCGGCCGAACGGCACTGGACCGAAGCCCTCGCCGGATTCACCGCCCGCACCCCGCTGCCCTACGACCGGCCGCCCGTCGAGGCGCACCGCGCCCGGTCAAACGCGCTGGTGCACCGGGAACTCACCCCCGAGGTCTCGGCCCGGCTGCGCGAGACGGCCGGGCGGAACGGCCTGACCGTCAACACGGTGGTGCAGGGCGCCTGGGCGCTGCTGCTGGCGCGCTACAGCGGCCGCCGGGACGTGGTGTTCGGCACCACGGTCTCGGGCCGCCCGGCCGAACTCCCCGGCGTGGAGTCGATGGTCGGCATGTTCATCAACACCGTGCCGACCCGGGTCCGTACCGACGGCGGCCAGGGCGTCCTGTCCTGGCTGCGCGACCTCCAGTCGCGGCAGAGCGACGCCCGGCGCTTCGACTCCGTCTCGCTCGCCCGCATCCAGGCCCTCAGTGAACTCCCGCCGGGGGAGGCGCTGTTCGACAGCATGACGGTCTTCGAGAACTACCCCTTCGACGAGGCGGCCACCACGGAGGCGGGCATCCGCATCCAGGACGTCCGCGCCGAGGACGCCACCAACTTCCCGCTGTGCCTGCGCGCCTACCTCGCCGACCGGCTCGGTTTCGACCTCGCCTACGACGGGACGCTGTTCGACCGGACGACGGTGGAGCGGGCCGCGGCCCACCTGGAGACCCTGCTCACCGCGCTCGCCGACGGCACCGCCCGCTCCCTGGACGACCTCGGCCTGCTCACCGCCGCCGACCGTGCGGTGCTGGACCGGTGGAACACCACCGCACGCCCCGCCGCGGGCGGCTCGCCGGTGGACCTGTTCGCCGACCGGGTGCGGCGCACCCCCGACGCCACGGCGCTCGCCCACGCCGACGGCACAGAGCTGACCTACCGTCAACTCGACGACTGGTCGGACCGGGTGGCCGCCCGGCTGGTGGCGGACGGGCCGGCCCCCGAGAGCCGGGTGGCGCTCCTCATGGACCGCTCGGCGGAACTCGTGGTGGCCCAGCTGGCGGTGCTCAAGGCGGGCGGCGCCTATGTGCCCGTGGACGGCCGCGCGCCCGACGAGCGCCGGCGGATGCTGCGCGAACAGGCGGGAGTGACGGCGGAACTGACCGCGGAGGCGGTGGCCGCCGCCCGTACCGGTGGCCCGGCCGGTGCGCCGGAGCTGCCGGCCGCCGACCCGGACCGGCTGGCCTACGTGATGTTCACCTCCGGATCGACCGGCGTCCCGAAGCCCGTGGGCGTGCGCCACCGCGACGTCGCGGCGCTCGCCACCGACAGCCGCTTCACCGGCCCGGCCTGCGCACGGGTGCTGCTGCACTCCCCGGTGGCCTTCGACGCCGCCACCTTCGAGGTCTGGGCGCCGCTGCTGAACGGCGGACGCGTCGTGGTGGCCCCGCCCGGCACGGTGGACGCGGCCCTGCTGCGGCGCCTGGCCACCGGGGGAGAGGTCACGGCCCTGTGGCTGACCGCCGGGCTCTTCCGGCTGCTGGCCCAGGACGCGCCCGACTGCTTCGACGGGCTGCGCCAGGTGTGGACCGGCGGCGACGTGGTCCCGGCGGCCGCCGTGCGCCGGGTGCTGGCCGCCTGCCCCGGCCTGACCGTGGTGGACGGCTACGGACCCACCGAGACCACCACCTTCGCCACCTCCTTCCCCATGACCGACGCCACGGCGGTCCCCGGCACCGTGCCCATCGGCCACCCGCTGGACGACATGCGCGTCCATGTCCTCGACGCCCGGATGCGGCCCGTACCGCCCGGCACCGCGGGCGAACTCTTCCTGGCGGGCGAGGGCGTGGCCCGCGGCTACCTCGGGCGCCCCGGCGCCACCGCGGACCGTTTCGTCGCCGACCCCTCCGGCCCGCCCGGCACCCGGATGTACCGCACCGGTGACCTGGCCCGCCGGCGCCCCGACGGCATGGTGGAGTTCCTCGGCCGCGCCGACGACCAGGTCAAGATCCGGGGCTTCCGGGTCGAGCCCGGCGAGGTGGAGGGCGCCCTCGCGGCCCACCCCGGCGTCGTGGACGTCGCGGTGGTGGCCCGCGAGGAACGCCCCGGGACGAAGCGGCTGGTCGCCTATGTGGTGGGCCGCGACGGCCTGGACACCGAGGCGCTGCGGACCCACGCCCGGCAGACGCTGCCCGACTACCTCGTCCCCGCGGTGTTCGTGCCGCTCGCCGCGCTCCCGCTCAGCACCAACGGCAAGGTGGACCGGGCGGCCCTGCCCGCACCCGCCGCCGGTACCGGCCGGCCGGCGCCGGTCGCTCCGCGCACCGAGGCCGAACGCCGCACGGCCGAGGTCTGGGCCGAGGTCCTGGGTGTGGCGGACGTCGGTGTGGAGGACGACTTCTTCGCGAGCGGCGGTGACTCGATCCTGAGCATCCGGCTGACCTCACGGCTGGCGGAGGCGTTCGGCACCGAACTCACCCCGCGAGCGGTGTTCACCCACCCGACCCCGGCCGCGCTCGCCGCCCTGCTGACGCAGGGGGAGGGGGCCGCCGTACCGCGCGCCGCCATCCTCCCGGCCCCCCGGGACACCGCGCCGCCGCTGTCCTTCGCCCAGCAACGCCTGTGGTTCCTCGACGCGTTCGCGCCCGGCAGCACCGAATACATCACCCCGCTGGCACTGCGCCTGCGCGGCCGGCTCGACACCGCCGCGCTCGGCACCGCCCTGACGGCGCTGGTGGCCCGGCACGAGTCGCTGCGCACCACCTTCGACTCCGTGGACGGCCAGGGCATCCAGGTCATCCACCCGCCCCAGGACGTGCCGCTGCCGCTGCACGACCTGTCGGCGCTGCCCGCCGGCGAGCGCACCACGCGGCTGGACGAGCTGCTGACCGAGGACCGCACCCGGCCCTTCGACCTGCGTGAGGGCCCGCTGCTGCGGGCCGGACTGATCCGGCTGGCCGACGACGACCACGTCCTGACGCTGACCCTCCATCACATCGTCACCGACGGCTGGTCGACCGCCGTCCTCACCGGCGACCTCGCCCACCTCTACCGGGCCGCGCTCGACGACACCACTCCCGCACTGCCGCCGCTGCCGGTCCAGTACGCCGATGTCGCGCACTGGCAGCGCACCGCCCACGGCACGGCCGCCGAGGAGCAACTGCGGTACTGGCAGGAGCGCCTGGCCGGTGCCGAGCCCCTGAACCTGCCCACCGACCGGCCCCGGCCGGCCGTACAGACCAGGAGCGGCGCCACGGTCCCGCTGGTCCTCGGGCCGGACACCGCCCGACGGCTGGCGGAGTTCGGCCGGGCCCGGCAGACCACCCTGTTCACCACGCTGGTCGCCGCCGCGCAGACCCTCTTCGCGCGGCTGTCCGGACAGCGCGACATCGCCGTCGGCACCGTCACCGCGGGCCGCGACCGCGCCGAGACCCAGCGCCTGATCGGCTTCTTCGTCAACACGCTGGTCCTGCGCTCGGCCGTCGACCCGGACGAGCCGTTCCCCGCGTTCCTGACCCGGGTGCGGGACACCGTCCTCGACGCCTTCGCGCACCAGGACGTGCCGTTCGAGCAGGTGGTGGACGAGGTCCAGCCGGTCCGCGACACCAGCCGCACCCCGCTCTTCCAGGCCATGGTCGTCCTCCAGAACGCACCCGGAGCGGACCTGGACCTGCCCGGTCTCCGGGTGAGCGACATCGAACCGGACACCCACCACGCCGGCTTCGACCTCACCCTGGAGTTCGCCGAAACGGGCTCCGGCGCCCTCCACGGGCTGCTCACCTACAACACCGACCTGTTCGACGCGGTGACCGCCGCGCGGATGGCCGACCAGCTCACCACGCTGCTGACCGGCATCGCCGAGGACCCGCACCGCCCCCTCGGCGCCCTGCCGCTGGCCCCGGACGGCGAACTGCGCCGCCTGCTGGCCCACGGCAGCGCCACCGGCGGCGCGGCGGCCCCGGCCACCCTGCCCGAGCTGTTCCAGCGGCAGGCGGCCCGGACACCCGACGCGGTGGCGCTCGCCGACGGCACCCGCGAGCTGACCTTCGCCGAGCTGGAGCGCGCGGCCAACCGGCTGGCCCACCACCT
Source organism: Streptomyces sp. NPDC001219 (assembly GCF_053597915.1). NCBI lineage: Bacteria > Bacillati > Actinomycetota > Actinomycetes > Kitasatosporales > Streptomycetaceae > Streptomyces > Streptomyces sp. NPDC001219. Next base: position 61,313 of record NZ_JBSFJF010000029.1, read on the forward strand.
GATCGGCCGCGGGGTCGGTCCCGAGAGCGTGGTGGCGCTGGCGCTGCCCCGCTCGGCGGGGACGGTGGTGGCCCAGCTCGCGGTCAGCAAGGCGGGCGGCGCCTTCCTGCCCGTGGACCCGGCCTACCCGGACGGGCGGCGGGAGTTCATGGTCCGCGACTCCGCGGCCACGGTGGTCCTCGACGACCCGGCCGCCGTCTGGCGGACCGACGGCCCCGACGCCGCGCCCACCGACGCGGACCGCCGCACACCGCTGACCGAGGCGCACCCGGCCTACGTCATCTACACCTCCGGATCGACCGGCACCCCCAAGGGCGTGGTGGTCACCCACACCGGCCTCGCCGGCTTCGCCGCGGCCGCCGCCGACCGGTACGGCGTACACGAGGGCGACCGGGTCCTGCAGTTCGCCTCACCGAGCTTCGACGCCTCCGTCCTGGAGCTGTGCGTCTCGCTGCTCGCCGGAGCGACGCTGGTCGCGGGCGAGGAGGGACCGCTGCTCGGCGACCGGCTGGCCCAGGTGCTCGGCGACCGGCGGATCACCCACACCCTGATCCCGCCCGCCGCCCTGGCCACCGTGCCGCCCGAGGCCGCCGGTGCCCTGCCCGACCTGCGCACCCTGATCGTCGGCGCCGAGGCCTGCCCCGCCGACCTGGTGGCGCGCTGGGCCCCCGGCCGCCGCATGATCAACTCCTATGGCCCGACCGAGGCGACGGTGGTGTCCACCTGGACCGGCCCGCTGACTCCGGACGCCGGCGCCCCGCCCATCGGCCGCCCCGTCGACGGCACCCGGGCCTACGTCCTGGACGCCGCCCTGCGCCCCGTACCGGTCGGCGTGACCGGCGAGCTGTACGTCGCCGGACCGGGGCTCGCCCGCGGATACCTGGCACGTCCCGGGCTGACCGCCGCCCGCTTCGTCGCCGACCCGTTCGGCGCGCCGGGCGAACGGATGTACCGCACCGGCGACTTGGTGCGGTGGGGCGCCGACGGCGAGCTGCGCTACGCCGGCCGCGCCGACGACCAGGTCAAGGTGCGGGGCTTCCGCATCGAACCCGGCGAGATCGAGAGCGCGCTGCGCAGCGGCCCCCATGTGCGCGACGCGGTGGTGGCCGTACGCGCCGCGGCCGGCCACCCCCCCGCCGGCCCGGCCCGGCTGGTGGCCTACGTCGTCCCCGCCGACGGCGCCCCGGACCCGCTGCCCGTCCCGGAGCTGCGCGCTCACCTGGCCGGCCTCCTGCCGCCGCACATGGTGCCGTCGGCGTTCGTCCCGCTGGCGCGGCTGCCGCTCACCCCGAACGGCAAGACCGACCGGCAGGCCCTGCCCGACCCCGGCCCGGTCTCCGGCACCACCGGCCCGCACCTCGCGCCGCGCACCGACACCGAACGCCGGATCGCGGAGATCTGGGGCGACGTCCTGGGCCTCGACACCGTCGGAGCCGACGACAACTTCTTCGAGCTCGGCGGCGACTCGATCCTGAGCATGCAGGTGGTGTCGCGGCTGCGCCGGGACGGACTGCACCTGGCCACCAAGGACCTGTTCACCCACCAGACGGTGGCGGCCCTGGCCACCGTCGTCACCACCGGCCCGGACCGGACCGACAGCGGCCCGGTGACCGGTGACCTGCCCCTCACCCCGATCCAGCAGTGGTTCCTGACCACCCCCCGGGCCAACCACCACCACTTCAACCAGTCGGCACTGCTCGAACTCGACGGCACCCCCGACCCGGCCGCCCTCGGCCAGGCGCTGGCCGCCCTGCTGGAGCACCACGACGCGCTGCGGATGCGCTTCACCGAGGAGGACGGCCGCTGGCACCAGCACAACCCGCCGCCCACCACCCCGCACCAGCTCCTCGTCCGGCACGACCTGACCGGCCTGCCGCCCGAGGAGGCCGACACGGCCATGGAGAAGGCCGCCGACGACCTGCACACCGGCTTCGACATCGGCCACGGCCCGCTGCTGCGCACGGCACTGTTCACCGGTGACCCCGGCCGCCCCGCCTTCCTGCTCCTGGTGGCCCACCACCTGGTCGTCGACGCGGTCTCCTGGCGCATCCTGCTGGACGACCTGGAGACCGCCTACCACCAGGCCACCGCAGGGCAGACCGGCACCCTCGGCGAGCGGACCACCGCTTTCCGGGACTGGTCCAGGGGCCTGGCCGCACTCGTCGCCGACGGCGGGCTCAACCACGAACTCCCGTACTGGGAAGAGGCGGTCACCTCCGCCCCGCTGCCCGTCGACCACGACACCGACACCCCGTCCGGCACCTCCCGCACGGTGTCCGTGACCCTCGACGAGCCGGACACCGCGGCCCTGCTGCGCGCCGCCCCCACCGCCTACCGCACCCGCATCAACGACGTCCTGCTGGCCGCCCTGGCCCTCGCCCTGGCGCGCTGGACCGGTCAGGAGCGGGTCTGCATCGACCTGGAGGGACACGGCCGGGAGGACGTCCTGGACGGCGTGGACCTCTCCCGTACTGTCGGCTGGTTCACCACCGTCTACCCGGTCGGCCTCCAGGTGCCGGACGCCGCGGAACCCGGTTCCTCCCGGGACTGGCGGGCCCTGGTCAAGTCGGTCCGGCGCCAGCTGCGCACCGTCCCCGGCAACGGCCTCGGCTTCGGTGCCCTGCGCACCCACGGCCCCGACGAGGTGCGCGAACGCCTGGACCGCACCGGCCGCGGGCAGATCGTGTTCAACTACCTGGGCCAGTGGGACGCGCGGCCCGACGGCTCCGCCGGTGCCCTGGTCCGTGCCGAGCACGGTTCCTTCGGCCAGGACCACGACCCCCGCGACGGCGGCTCCCACCTGCTGGAGGCCGTCGGCGCGGTCCAGGACGGCCGGCTCGCCTTCACCTGGCACTACCGCCCCGACGTCCACGAGGAGACGACCGTACGGGCGGTGGCCGAGGACTTCGCCGAGGCACTCCGCCACATCGCCCGGCACGCCAGGGACAGCGCATGAGGGGCCACCCGTCCGGGCGTTGCCCCCCGCATCGCGCCGTGCGGGGGCGGGCGGCGTTCTTCCGAAAACCGCCCCCGCACGGCCCGGTCGCGGCAGCCTTGGGGGAGACCGAACTCCCGCACCACACAAGGCGACCGCACACCAAGACCACACACCCCACGACCACACACCACGACCACCACCAACACCGCACACCGTGACCACCGGTACCGGCACCGGCCCCCGCGGCCGCCCGCCGCACCCACCCACCAGACCCGCCCGATGAACAAGTCAACCCACGATGGGAGAGCGTGACATGGACGAGAACGCCCGCTACCAGGTGCTGCGCAACGACGAGGAGCAGTACTCGCTGTGGCTGGCCGACCTGGAGGTCCCCGACGGCTGGCACGCCGTGGGCAAGGAGGGAACCCAGGACGAGTGCTCCGCCTACGTCGACGAGGTGTGGACCGACATGCGCCCCCGCAGCCTGCGCGAGCGCATGGAACACGCCGGCTCCTGACCTGAACCACCCCGCAGGGCGCGGCCGACCGCCGCGCCCTGCCCCTTCCCACAACACCCGGCGGTGTGGGCCGCGGCCACGGCCCGCACGGCGTGGCCCCACGACACCACCGGGTGCGGAGACTCCCCCTGCACGTCACCAGCCCCACCCGCACGTCACCTGAGCGCGCCCCACACCGCGCCACAGCACCGGGCCGTACCCGACACCGCCCGGACCTCCTCGCGCGGCCGCGCCTCTCATGGCTGTCACGCCGTCATGCCGCCGCAGAACCCCCGCCGCCGCCCGCCGGATTCACCGTCCGGACGGCCGCCGCCGCCTCCCTCACCAAACAAAAAATAACAAACAGCGTACGCCTCAATTACCGGTCATATCGGATGTGGCGCCAGGTGATGACGATAGGCGATTATTACGCTATACCAGTCATGTGCACCGGGCAGACCGGATGTCCGAAAGCGAAGTCCGGGACTTTTACGGGGTGGGGGAACTGTGATCGCGGGGGAATTTCTCAGCAGCCGGTCCATGCCGTGTCCCCATTCCGCACGGCCGCGGAGCCGTCCACCGCTCCGCACCGCCGGCGGCCCGCCGCGCCCGACGGCCTGAGCGCACCACAACTCCGGCCGCACGCGCCCACGTTCACACAGGAACGAACACCCTCGCGCACACCTCACGCACGCCCGCATACGGCCGCGTACCCACGCGCGGACTGCGCACATTCCGCAATCGCCAAAGCGCCTGCCGCCTATCGGCGCCGCTGCTCGCCCCACCGAGATCATTTGGCTTTCCTCATGAGAAGGGACCACGGAAATGACCCCGATCTTGCGCACCGACCGACTGATCCTTTCGCCCTACCGGCCCGAGGACGAGGACGCCTTCGTGTCCCTCCTCGGCGATGAAGGGGTCTGCCGCTGGATGGGCCAGGAGCGAGCACCCGAAGAAGAGATCCGGGCGATATTCCAGTCGATCCTCAACGAGGTCTACACCAAGAACCTGTTCGACATCTGGGCCGTCTGGGCCGACGGCGTCTTCGTGGGCCACGCGGAGCTCAAGAAAACCGGCAACGTCGACGGCTACGAGGTGATCGCCGCCCTGGTCGAGGAGAGCCGCGGAAAGGGCGTGGGCAACGAGCTGATACGCGGCCTGCTCCACTACGCCGCTGACACGCTCCAGCTCACCGAGGTCTACGGAATGGTGGGCGCCGAAAACGCCGCCAGCCTGGCCCTGGGCAAAAAACTTGGCTTCGCCCACGTCCGCGACGTCGTCGCAGAGGACGGCACGGTAACAAAAATGCTGGTCATGCCCACCGGCAAGGCCCGCTCCCCGGGCGCGACACCGGCGCCCGTCTCGTCTCCACGCTGAGTGGGCCCCTTCACCGCTGCTCTTGGTGAAGGGGCGCCGGCCGCCGCTGAACCTCACCGCGGCGGCCGGCCTTCCCACAGTGCTTTGCAAGGGGGCTCAGCGCTGCGGGGGTTCAGGGCGGCGCAACCGTCTCGGGTCGCCAGGGGAATGGACACCGGCGGGTCGTGCGTGCACGCGCGCTACGCCGTCCGGGAGCGGGGGCCCGGCCGACTTGGGGTCGCAGGCGCCGCAGCAGCTGACTGCCCTTGCAGGCCCGTCGCGGTGTCGACCTCCACGACACGGAGAACGAGAGCAGAACCGCAGGCGCATCGGCTATCCACGATCGCCCCCGATGCTGCCGACCACGATCACGCACACGATTGCGGAGACGCTCATCCAGTACATGAGGGTGCGTCGCCGGCGGAGCGTCACGGGGCTGTCGCCGCAGTGTGCATGGCCAGCAGGTACTGGCAGTCGCGGGCGATGATGCCGACCTGCGAATGGGCTGCGAGGATGTCGGGGCGGAGCGACTGCCCCGCGCGTTCCGCGATCCCGGCCAGCCGGGCGGCCACCTGGTGCGCAAGGGTGCTGTCGGGCGGCAACTGGGCCTCATGCTCACGCACCAGAGGGAGTAGGAGCGCGACGTGGCCCCGCAGATCCTCCTGCGTGGCGGTGAGTTCGTGCAGCTCGGGCCGGGCGGCACCGAGGCGTAGAGCCCGACGGATCGTCGCGCTGATGGTCTCTGTGTCCACCGCCTGCGCATCAAGAGTTGCTGGTGGATTGTCCTGCGAGACTGGTTGCACAACGAACCCCTAGCGTCTGAGGTGACCTGTTTCATTGACGTTAGGGGCCGCTGAGTGACTAAAGGGCTACGGTTTGTAGTCCCAGGCTTCACACGACACCGAGACGGATTCCCAGTTCGGCCAACCGTCCTCGCTTCTGAGTGCGAATCATGGTGCCTACTGTTTCCCGGACGCCGACGTGCATCCTCGTAGCCTGAGGCGCCAGCCGCTCAGCCTTCAGGAACGCGTCCAGCGCCAAATCCCGCTGCCCGTTGTAGAAGTGGGCCCGCCCCACGTCGATGTAATGGTGGCTGCGACGCTCGCGACTGTACGAGTCAGGCAACTTGACGTCCTTCGCGCGGTCCACCGCAACCCGCCCCCGGCCCAACTCCACGGGCAGACTGACGCCCCAGATTGCCACGTTGGTGGGCCCGAACTGCAGGTGCCAGTCGTCACGGTCCTCACCCAGGAGATCCGCGGCGAGGACCGCACGCTGCCAGTGCTGCTCGGCAGCGTCCTTCTCCGATGCGCGCGCGTGGTTCAGCGCCGCCTTCAGCTCGAACGCGCCTCGCAGGGAAACCGCTTCGGGCGACGGCGCCCGACGGCGGGTCAGGCCGGTCAAGGCCTCGTCGATGATGGCGCCTGCCTCGTCATGCTCGCCAATGCTCAGGAACTCCCCTGCGTGGTACCAGCGCGCCGCCAGCACCCGCAGCGGGTCGCCCGTGGCCTCCGCAGACCACAGCACCCGCTCGGTCGCCAAAGTGGCGTCCGAGACATGACCAAGCTTGTACAGGTACTGCATGGCGCACTCATAGGCCGTAGCCAGCAGCGAGTAGACGTCCCGGCGCTCGGGCCCATCCGTTACCTCGGTCGCCACCTGCAGATCCCGCAGCAGCGCAGGTAGCGTCTCACCGGCCTGAGCCAGCCGTGCGGCATGCCGATCGGAGTTCGCCACGGTGGTGCGCACCCGCAGCTCGTCCACGTCGACGCTCGCCACCTCCTCGTCGCTTGGGCGAGTCGGCCGGTCATGTCGGAGCAGTGCCCGTCGCACTGGCGCCACAGCGGCCACGGCTGCTTGTCCATCAAGGTCTGCCTGGGGCGGGATCACAGGTCCTCCGGTGACCTCTGTTGGGTGGCAGTCGAGCGCCCGGCAGAGCGGCAGGATGGTTGCGGGCCTGTCCAGGGCGCGCCGCCCCTGCTCAAATGCCTTGATGGCCGCCAGGCTGTATCCGGTCTCCGTAGCGAGGCGTTGCTGTGTCCAGCGGCGCCGCATACGGACCCGCGCCAGGCGCTGGCCGTTGCTGTCGCCCTCGTGGGTGTCGGTGAAGTACGCCATAATGGGCCTCCGTTCTGACCTCAGCACTCAGAACGGTACGCCTGGCTGGGCCTGGGGCGCGGCCAACGGCCCCCGCGTACATCGCGGAGGCCGCTTTCGTGAGTGCGTGTTTCGGTGGCTGGCCGTACGATCTCGGCACGGCGCGACCCCTACGTCCCCGACGCCGCCGAGGTGATACGCCGGTCCATGACCTCTCTCGCGTCGGATGCCCCTTCTTCGCGGTGAGCAGTCCGAGTACGAGCGGCTGCTCGCAGCGGTGGCCGCTGCGGGTGTGACGGCCCCCACCCGTCAGGCGTCGACGATTTCCTGAATACGCTTCAGGCGCTCGTCGGCCGTCAGCGCGGACAGGTCCCCGCCGGCGAGCCCGTCGAGGACGGCGCGAACGTTTGCCTTCTCCGGGTACAGGACGGCATCCAGCACGCGGGCCCGGGTGCTGTTGTCCCGCACGTAGATCCAGATCTCCTGCCATTGCCGGGGTTCGGTGTTGCACCGAGGGTCGAGCGTGGCGCGGGGGAAGAAGCCCAGGCCCTCTGATTCGAGGCTGTCGCCGATCTCGCCCAGGATGAATTTGCCGAGCTTCTTGTAGCCCAGCTCCTCCCGCAACGCACCCAGCGTGATCCTGGTGAGCCCTCCGCCCTCTTCGGCCGCAGCGAACGCACCCGTCAACTCCGCCATATTCAACGCCCCCTCATGTTCTGTTGTGTGGTGCTGCGCACCATATTGAGGGGTTGAGGATAAAAGCTAGAGGTGTGCACGACGAAACGCCCCACCCCTGCACACGTCAGGAGTGGGGCGTTGTCACGTGGGGCAGTTCGTGGTTCCTACAGGCAAAGCGGTCTTGAGCACTTCTCGGAGCACTCGCCAGGCTCCGCGATGGGCCTGACCCCCAAGCCGGTCAATTGGTTGATCGAAATCCTAATTCTGGCCGGGTGAGTCAGTCACGATGCGACAGGTCTACCGCTTGGGAATCAGATCAGAGCCGAGTTTGGTTACCGGCGTCATGCGGTCGTAGATCGTGGGGTCCAGAATGCCTGCGACGAAAGCAGCTGCGACCATAAATGGCGCCGCCGCGGCCGGGCTACTGAGCCCCTGTGTCCAAAAGAAGGGGCGTACAAGAACGGCGAGAATAGCTGCAATGAGCACGGCCAGAGCAAGCACTCTACGGAGAAGTTTCATCAACCGCTTGCTGAGTACCTCGCGTGCCGACACTTCGCTAGCAAGTAGATCCCAATCCCCGTCCGCACAGTTGACTACGGCAATCGAAAAAGCATCCCTCATCTCCTTCAGGTTGATAGCGCCCCCTACTGCCGCAGCACGCTTCCATCGACGAACGGCAGCAGCGATACCCTCTGCGACACGCTGCATCTCAACATTGACGACATGGTCTGAAACGCGAGCGGTCTTACCCCAGTACCCTTCGGCGAAGCGAGCCGTGGTTTCGAGAAGTCTGATGACGTTTTCTCGATCCGGTAGCCATAAGTAAGAATGTGCGGTGACGCCATCTCGCCCCGGTGGGCCTGCGGGTTCTCGATCGAGACGACACACCAGCGTTTCGAGCTGCGCGGCTATCTCCAGTACCGAATTCAACAGTGTCGCAGATGCGTACTCCATTGACTTCGCTGTCTGTCCAGCCATTACAATGGCGCGCCCGACCTGATAAATGAGGATTAGGGTGGCGATCCGGAGAAGGGCAGTTGAAGACCTTTCAAGCATCGCCGACCCTGCCATGTCAGCGATGGGTCGCGCGCCCGGCTGCCAAGCTTGAACGGCGGGAATGGCTGTTACCTTCAGCACCTGCTCGATCCACCATTCACGCGTGGCAGCAAGGGCTAAGGTAAAGCAAAAAATGCTGGCTGCGACGTGAATCTTACCCGAATACCCTTCGCGGCGGCTAAGTAATCTGCGCGCCACGAAGAATAGGATGAACAGTGTAACCGCCGTTACGAACATGGCATTCGACTGATCCGCCTGCGGGATCTCCTTTAAGGGGAGCGAAAGGGACCACCAGAAAACTAACCAGTAGAAAAGTAAGGCTACAGCCACATTTGAGATCCAACGAAACCAGCGGTGTTCGGACTGGAACTCTCGAAATGTGGACACCCGATTCTCGCGCATATGCGCATTTCGGGCTGCGCCCGAGACTACCGGCTCGATACGCGACCTTGTTTCGGCGCTTATAGAACTCAGCGACCTGAGCCTCTCCACGCGCTCGATGGCGTACTCCTCCAGCCGCCGCTCTTCTTCCTGGGGAAGCCCCATGAGTTGACCTATTGTCGCTCGCGCCTGGGCGGGCAAGGATCGCACCCGCTGAAGAACGCCCTGTCGAGGGTCGCCTGACGCCCCGCCTGTGTCGACCAAGTCAGAACCTCGCTAACACGATCGCCTTGTTCTGGTGAGAGTGTGCTGTGCCGAGAGCGAGCGCCGCAGCCCTTCTTGAGAAGTCTTCGCTGGAACTCGCAGGAGGACTGGCCTCCAAGCACGATTCACCCCGCTCCAGTCGGCGCTTCTGGCGGCGCTGTCTCCTTCGGTGTTCGGTCCCGGTAGATCCGTTGACGTCCGTCGAGTTCAGAGAGTTTGACTGACCGGCGCTGGTGCGCATTGGGCGGATAGCCGCGGACGTGCTGGCCGCGTAGCGAGAAGAGAGCTGTGCCTCGGGTGGGAGGCGTGTGGGTGGCGCGATCAGCAGAAGCCGCACCGACGGCACGGCCCCCGTCCGACCGGCCAGGGGGTCGTGCTGTCGCTCGCTCGGCACTTCTGAATACTCATGCGTCGGTCTGCGGCACCCAAGTACGATCCCCTCGCCGCTCGTACGTCAGTGCGTATCAGCGCACTGCCTGCGGGCGCCAAACGGGAGGGATCACTTGACCATGTCCTTAGGCGCGAGACCCCGTGCCGTCCTCGCTTTTCTGGGAACCCTCGGTCTGGCCCTGGCCGCCGCGACGTCCCCCGCGAGCGCGGCCGACGCGAGGCCGACCACACCGACTCAGCTGTTCAACGGATACCAACACTGCTCGACCGATGCGAACCGGCCCTCGTACCACTCGACCGGCGACGGCCTCGTCGTCGAGGGCATCCCCGGGATCACCGACACCACTGACACCACCGGCAACCCCCGGGTCGGCGTGCGGTATCAGGCCTGGCCGGTCACCGATCCGACGCGGATCACGACGGTCACCCGCGACCGCGTCCACCCTGGCTTCGAGGCCCCCGCCACCCTGCCCGCCAGTGCCCTCGCCGATGGGCAGACGTACGCATGGCAGGCGCAGACAGTGGCCGGGGGCGCGGCCTCGGACTGGTCGGCCCCCTGCTATGTCACGACCGACAAGACGTCCCCGGCCAATGCGCCCACCATCACCTCGCCGAACTACTCTCCGGACGCGTGGAACAAGGGGGGCGAGCCGGTCGAGTTCACACTGAGCGCGGGCGGTGCCGACGATGTCGAGGGGTTCGAGTTCTCCTGGCAGCAGCAAGTGCCGGTGATCGGCACGAACATCGGTGACCACGGCATTCCGCAGCCCGTCGACCCGTACTCCCGCACGGAATACTTCAAGCGCGCCGACAAGCTCGGCGGTTCGGCCACGCTCAGGCTCGTCCCGCCGGGCGGCGACGGCCTGAAGACGCTGTGGGTGCGCAGCCTGGACCGGGCCCACAACTGGTCGCCGATCGCCCGCTACGACTTCCGCATCAGCTCCACGACGCCCACCGTCACCCCGGCCGTCCCGGAGCCCGAATTCGGTGAGCCGACCAAGTTCACGTTCCGTCCCGACCCCGAACTCCAGGCGAAAAGCCCGGTCGTCAGCTACTCCGTGCGGACCAGCGGACTTCAGAACGACAGGACCTTCGAGGTGGCTGCCGCGGCGGACGGCACGGCGACCGTGGATCTCACGCTGGACGGTATCTACGGCGGGCACCTCCAGGTGAAGAGCAAGAGTGCGAACGGCTGGGTCAGCGATGAGGCTTGGTGGAGGACCAGCTACGACACCACTGCCACCGTCGCCTCGGAGGCCTACCCCGAGAACGGTTCGGGCGGCGGTGCCGGCGTCCCGGGCACGTTCACCTTCACGTCGAAGGTGAAGGATGTCGTGAGCTACACGTACACCTTCAACAACGGTGACCCGGAGGTCACGGTCCCCGCGGACGCCCACCACACCGCGAGCATCGACTGGACCCCGGCCTCGGACGGCTGGCACAACCTCACGGTCTACGCGACAACCCGCTCCGGCATCCAGCTGGCACCCTACGACTACTTCTTCACCGTGAAGTGAAGCCCCGAACCAATCACGAATCGGCATGGCCAGGGCCCATCGGAGCCGCCGGTGGGCCCGGACAGCCGCGATACACCGTCATCAGCCGTTCAGCGTGAGTCTGGCCGTCGCACCCATCGACCGCGCCACGCCCTTGGTGGTCCGCGGCCTCATCGCCCGCTGTCACGTCAGGGGTTGGGCAGGCCGGCGAGATGGCGGGTGAGGGTGGCGAGGGGCTGGTAGGTGGCGCCGAGGAGGGCGACATGCTTCCAGTGGAGGACGCCGTCGGCTCCGAGGAGGAACACCGCCCGGCGTACACCGATGCCGGGGGCGGCGATGCCGAAGGCGCGGGCCACCCGCCGGTCGGTGTCGGCGAGCAGCGGCATCCGCAGCTCGTGCCGGCGGGCGAACCGCTCGTGGCTGTCCACGTCCTGCGGGCTGATGCCCCAGACCTCCGCGTCCTGGTCCTGGAACTGCTCCAGGCCAGTGGAGTAGGAACACAGCTGCTTGGTGCACACGCTGGTGTCGTCCCCCGGGTAGAAGGCCAGCACCAGCGGGCGGCCGCGCTGGAGGGAGAGGGTGTAGTCGCGGCGCTCGAAGCGGTCGCCGGTCAGTACGCCACCGGGCAGGGTGAAGTCGGTGACGTGTGTGCCGATGTGGGGGGCAGAAGGAGCCATCGGGTTTGTCCCATCCGGAAGAGGCGGTGTGCCTGAACGGTGTGGTCGTTCTCTGCTTCGCTGTGGTGTTCTGGGCATGGAGCGCGGTGGCGGTCCGGCCGCCGACGCAGCCGATCCGCCCCTCTCCGGTTCTTCGTCGCCGGTCGCAGCGCGGATTGGTCCTTCCTGCGCCCGTCAGATCAGAAGAGTACGAGGTCCACGGAGGGGCCAAGTCGCCAGGTAGCGCAGCTGGTTGCCCTTGGTGGCGGGGTGTTCACGAGGTGGAGCGGGCCAGCGGGTTGAGCAGGGGGCGGCTTCTCCAGAGGGCGAGGGCGCAGCCGAGGGTGTAGAGGAGGGCGGCTTCACCGGCGCCGAGGACGGAGCCGGGTTCGTGGAGGGGCCATGCCCAGGGCTGGGCGGAGCCGCCCGGTCTGCGGCCGGCGGCGGCACAGGCGAGGGGGAGGGCCGCGACGCAGATCGCGGCGATGCCGGGCCCCAGCACCGTGCGCACGATGAGTGCCGTTCCGAGGAAGCCGACGCAGTTGCGGGCGAGGGACAGGGCTTCGGGCCGGTCCCACAGGAGGTGGACACCGCCCGCCGGCAGCAGGGCCAGCAGGGCGAAGGCACCGCAGAGGGCCAGGTCGCGCCGGCCCTTGTGGCGCAGTGCGACCTGTTCGGTGAGGGGGTCCCCGCGGTCGAGCCCGTGCAGGAGCAGGACGACCGGCAGCACCCCGAGGATCTGGGTGACCAGGAGCTGCCCCGAGGGGCCCGCCACCGCGGGTACCGGAATGGCTTCCTGACGCACCACGAGGGCCACGAGGTACGTCGCGAGCAGGGCCACTGCGACGCCGAGGGCGCCGGTGGCCTTGAGCCACCAGATCATCGTGACGTCTCCTGGGTGCGGCGCGGGGGGAGTGGCGCGGGGCGCGTCGTGCAGTCCCGCAGGGCCTTGTCGTTGCGCTGGAACCAGGCCAGTTGGGTGCGGTGGGAGGACTGACGGACACGCGCGGCCATCGCGGTTTCCTTCTCCCCGTGGTGCCGGGCGACGTCGTGCGCGGTGGCTCCCGCGGTCAGCGCGAGCCACGCGGCGGTGGGCCCGTAGGCGTCGGCGCCGGGAAAGGAGCCTGTCGACCGGGCACACGCGGGCGGGCCGGACGACAGCAGCGCGGTGCCGACACCCGCGCGTACGTCGGAGGGTGTGGGGTCGGGCCAGGAGCCGATGAACAGGGCCCGGTGGCCGGGGTGTTCCTCCATCGTGAGCTTTCCGGGAACGGTGAGACCGGCCTGCTGGAGCCGGTGTCGGGCGTCGGAGGCCTGCTCGCGGACCATGGCCGCGCGACCGGACAGCTCCGGCCACAGACACACCCGGGGAGCGTCCCCGGCGCACCGCAGCTCATCGGCGGGACGGGCGGACGCGGGGTCGGCGGGCAGCCCGTGGGCGAGCCCCGCGCTGCCGACGAGGCCGGCCGCCAGCGTGCCGCTGATCAGGAGAGTGCGCCTCCGCCGGGGCGCCGTGGCCAGAGTCAGCGCGACCGCGCCCATGGCGCCGAGGGCCAGTACGAGGGCGCTCGCCGGGGCGCGCCACCCGGGGGTCTGGTCGAGGGCACAGCATGAGGACATCCCGCCGGTGACCATGTGGCGCAGCCAGACCGGTTCCAGGGCGGCCGGGTAGGCGGTCAGCACGAAGCTGAGGACCAGGGCCGAGGGAGTCGCCACGACCAGGGGCAGCCGCCTGCCGAGGAGGAAGCCGGCCATGGCATGGGCCGCGAGGATCACCAGCCAGACGGCCACCATGCCGGCCACCATGCCGACCGGCGGCCCGCCGGCCTCAGGCCGGCCCGCGGAGACGGTCAGCGCGGCGGCCACCGCCATGCCGACCGCCCCCAGTAAGAAGACGGGTGCCAGAAGCGGCAGGGCGACACCGAGGCCGGAGCGGGTCGGGGCCCAGTGCTCGGCCCCTCCGCGGGTGAGGCGCGCACCTTCCCAGGCGCCGGCGGCAGCGCACGCCGGGGCGACGAAGGGCAGCGCGAAGGCGGCGGCGCCCAGGGCACCTGGCCAATAGCCGCGCGTTACCCCGGAGGTGAGGTCGTCCGAGAGGAGCAGCGCGACGAAGGCGGCCAGCGGGGGAGCCAGCCAGGTGGCGGAGGAGGAGCGCAGGACGGAACGCCAGAGCACGGTTCACACCTCCTGAGCGATCAGCTGGGTGTAGGCACCCTCGGCGCGCCGGCCCTCGGGGACACCCGGGGCGGCGAGAGCCAGGAAACCGTCGGTGTCGCCTTCGAAGCGGACCTCGCCCTGGTCGAGGATGACGACGTGGTCATACATCGTGTCGAGATCCTCGGTCTGATGGGTCGACACCACGACCTGGATGTCCGCCAGCAGGTGCGTCACGAGGTCGCGGAAGATCTGCCGCTGCGAGGGATCGAGCCCCGCCGTCGGTTCGTCGAGCAGGACGACCTCGCTGTCGTGGACGAGCGTGCCGGCGATTCCCATGCGCCGCAGCTGGCCACCGGAGAGCTGGTGGCTCTTCCGGTCCGCCAGGCTGCCCAACTTCACCCGCTCCAGGGCATCCTGTGACCGGCTCCAGGCATCGGAGCGGGACAGTCCTTTCAACCAGCCTATGTAGGCGACGTTCTCCCGCACGGTCAGCCCCGGCATCGGCTTCACGTTCTGCGGAAGCCAGCCCACCGCCCTGCGGTACGCGGCACGCGACCTGGGCTCAGCGGGGTCCACCCCACGCCAGCTCACGGTGCCCTCGGTCGGGGAGATCCAGGAGGCGGCGAGGCCCAGGAGGGTCGACTTCCCCGCACCGTTCGGCCCGAGCAGGACCGTGGCCCGGTGGCCGAGGGAGAGATCGAGCCGGTGGAGAGCGGGCGTCTTCCGGCCGTACCGGAAGGAACATCGATGGAATTGTAGGGACATGCCGCCCCAGCCTATCCGGGTACGGCGATACGGCTGGTCAGTCGGCCCCGGCCCCCGGCCCCCGGCCCCGGCTCCCGGCGCAGGTGCTGCGCGCCGGGAGCGGGCGCTCCAGGAGGAGGGGGTGGCCGCGTGGCCGTCCCCGTCCTGAGCGGGCTAGCTCCCTGAGCGGCCGAAGAATTCCAGCTCGGCGATGGCCACCTGCTTCTCCCCGGTGGCGCCGTAGGCGGTGCGCAGGACCAGCCGTACGGTGACCGCGTTGCGGACCGTGACGTCGATCTTCTGAGGGCCGCCGTCGTTCAGCCGGGGGTGCGAGACGTGCCGCTTGCCGGCGGAGTCGGTGACGATCAGGTCGAACTCGCGCGGGCGGGCCGGGTCGGCGGCCTGCGGGGTGCGGGCGGACGCTCCGGGGGTGATCAGGACGTTGAGCAGGTTGGTGGGCTGGCCGAACGAGGCCTGGAGGTACTGGCCGTTGGAGTCGCCCGAATAGCCCGTCCCCCACCAGGTGTTGGAGTAGGTGTCGAAGGCGAGCTTGGCGGCGTGGCCGGGGCCGTTGTGCGAGGCCTTCCAGTTGGCGGCGGGGACGGGGATGCGCTTGGCGAAGTGGTCCTGGATGGCCCGTGCGGCCGGAGGACCCCCGATGATGCCGCCGACCACGACGGCGACGACCACCGCCGCCACCACCGCGCGGGCGATCCACCGGGCGCGGGTGCGGTTGAGCCGCGGCCGCTGCCCCGCGTACGGGCCCTCGGCGGTCTCGGCCGCGGTGTCGACGAGGGGGATGGCGCAGCTCCGGCAGAAGTGCCGGCCCGTCGCGTTGAGGGCGGCGCAGCTGCGGCACGGTGTGCCGTCCTCGGGCTGGTCAGCGTGCGGGGTACGGACCCGGGGCCGGGCCGCCTCGGGCCGGCCCGGGAGCACCCCGGGCGTCTCGGGCGGCGGCGCGGCGGAGGCGCCCGGTACCGGGACCAGGAGGGCGCGGATGCCGGTCTCGGAGACACCGCGTTCGCCGGCCGGGCGGGGGGTGGCCGCACCCGGACCGTCCTGGCGGCCCTCCGTGTCGGGCCGGCCGTTCCCGTCCCCCTGTTGCGGGGCGGTGGACGGGAGCGGGGCGGTCGATTCCGCGTCGGGGTCCTGCTGGGCGGCGGCCGGGTGGCCGCCGGCGGGGGCCCCGGTGGCGGGCTTCGCGGGCGTGGCGGCGGACCCGGCGGCGTGGTGTGCGGCGTCCGGGCCGGGCGCGGAGGCCGGGGGAGCCGGGGCCGGCGGGTGCTCGCCGGCCGTCGCGGAAGACTGCTGTGCCGGGTGGTCCCAGCGCAGGAAGGCTCCGCAGGAGTCGCAGAAGGACTGGCCCGCCTTGGAGACGGGGGAGCCGCAGTCGGGGCAGAGGGTGGGGTCGGTGGGCATGGTCAGGTTCCTTCAGGAGTGGACAGACGGGTCACCTCGGTCGCGAACGGGAGGTGCGCGGGGCGGGCCGCCGCGACGACGGCGTGCAGACGGTGCCGGTCGACGGTGGCGGGGTCGTGGACCCGCAGGGTCACCCGCAGACCGGGGTGCGGCGAGCCCGGGAAAGGGCCGAGCGGGCGCGCGGACCAGGTCGCACCACCGCTCTCGACGATCTCCGGCGGTACCCCGAACGCCAGGTGGACGGCGTCCGCCAGCCCGCGCCGGGTGCCGCGCACCCGGTGCAGCGAGACGGCCGTGGCCACCGCACGGCGGCGGGTGGCCGGGTGTTCCGTCCCGTCGAGTTCGGTGCCTACCCAGGTGGTCAGCCAGTCGACGAAGTCCTCGGGCGCGAGGGCCGGCGTGAAGTAGCTCTCCAGACAGTCCAGGACGTTGAAGAGGGGGGCGAGCACCACGTCGAGGCCCTCGACGAAGCGCTGGGCGAAGTCGTCGTCGGCGTAGACCGCGGGGAGCTGTTCGCCCAGCGGGTGCGGGGAGGCCATCCCCGTGGGTGTGCCCCTCATCGGGCCTCGATCACACGGACGCGGTGGTCGAACGGGAACAGCAGCGCGGAGCGGGCGAGTTCGATGCGGTCGGTGGCGTCACCGCGGCGCCCGGTGAGCGGGTCGGCGGGGTGCAGGAGGACCTCGTCGACGAGCTCCACACCGGGGACCCGCTGGAGGGCCGCGAATATCTCACCGGAGCGCAGCGGGCGGCCGAAGGGCCAGCCGTCGCCATGGGCCCCGCCGGTCAGCGGGTCGAGGTAGGCGTAGAGCGCGTCCAGGGCCTCGGCCTTGACGCGGTCGGCGCGCGCCGCGCGGAAGGAGTGCAGCGTCGCGACGACCGTCACGCCCTGGTAGAAGGGCGGGCCGACGGCGAGGCGGGTACCCACCGGGCGGCGCTCGTCGAGGAACTGGGTGACCCGGCCCAGGAGTTCCTCACCCGGCACCAGCTGCTCGAAGCGCAGCCGGCCGCCGCGGTCGGGGACGGCCTGCGGGACGACCAGCACCCGGACCGCGTTCTCACCGGTCCGGCCGGTCTCACCGGCCTCGGCGCCCGGCGCGCTCTGCGCGGTGCTCGTCGCGCGCTCGGCGGGATCGACCGCGAGACAGGCGATCCGGGCGGCCTCGGGGGCCGCGCGCCGCGCCAGCTCCTCGTAGTCGCGGGCGGTCACGGCCCGTTCCTGCGCCCGCAGCGCGATCGGCGCGCGGACCTTCGCCTCCTGCACCGTCTCGCCGTCGACCCCGCCGCGCGCCGCCTCCCGGTTCTCCACCCGCGCCACGTACGGGATCGAGCTGCGCAGCGCCTGGATCGCGCCGCGCGCCACATTGCCGTCCCGCCCGCCGCCGGTGCGGTAGTGCGGGACCCGGAGCACCGCGCCCTTGGCCGGTACGGCCCCGAACTGCCGTATCGAACCGTCCGGTTGGCGCACCGACGGGCCGAAGGCGATCTCACCGGTCGACTCGTCCAGCGTGAGGTGGCGGTCGTCCGGCCCGGAGGCGGCGAAGTCGGGGACGACCTGCCACTCCTGCCAGCCGTCCCCGTCGGAGACCTCCAGCCGCAGCGGCGGGCGGTCGGCGACGACCGGCGCGTGCGCCAGCCGCATCCGCTGGCCGGGCACCCCCGCGGACTCGCCGAGCATCTCGTCCCGCACCACGTCGGCGTGCGCGACCCTGGTCGTGCCCCCGATGGTGAACGCGGAGGCGGACCGCACGGTCGGTGAGGCGCTGTAGAACGGCTGGCCCTGCTTGGCCTCGACGACCCGGCAGCGCAGCCACGCTGCGTCCGTCCTGCCGACACGGGTGCCGGTGTGCCCGGCCGGGATGTGCAGCACGACCTCGCCGGGCCGGTTGAGGCCGCCGGTGGAGTCCTCCTCGACCTCGCACTCCGTCCAGCCGTCGGCGGTCCAGGCCTCCCAGCGCAGCGGCGGCTGACGCGGGTCGACGCCGACGCCGTCCACCCGGCTGTCCAGCTGCAGGACGGCCGCGCACCGCGGCACCGCCGCCGACAGCCCGAACAGCAGGGTGTCGCCCGGCTGCGGGGCGGCCGTGAACACGGCCACGTCGGTGCCGCCGAAGATGTCCTGGCCGCAGTCCTCGGGGGTGCTTCCCGCCTCCTGCCGCAGGACGGCGGTCAGTTCGCAGGGCACGACGGTCAGATCGTCCTCGGTGGCGAAGACCACCGCCTCCTCGGTCTCGGTCCGGCCGGTGGCCACCTCGGTCCCGGCGGGCAGCACGACCGGCTCGGCCTGCGGCGCGGAGAGCCAGAAGGTGACGTCGGCGCGGGCGGCGGAGGGCGGGAAGAGGGTGACGCCCAGCAGGTCGAGGAAGGCCAGATGGTTCTTCTCCGGCACCCGGTTGAGCCGGTAGACGATCTGGTCGGCCATGTGCGCGACGGCCTCGATGAGGGTCACCCCGGGGTCCGAGACGTTGTGGTCGGTCCACTCGGGGCAGCGCTGCTGGATGTAGCGCTTGGCGTCGTCGACGAACTGCTGGAAGCGCCGGTCGTCGAGATGGGGTGCGGGCAGGGCCATCAGGCTTCGCTTTCGGTGGACGGGATCACATAGAAGGGGAAGACGAGGCTGCGCGGGTTGTTGGTGCCGCGCACGCTGTAGCGCACGTCGATGAACAGCACGGACGGATCGTCGGCCGCCGGGCTGACCTCGACCTCCTGGACCTCGATACGCGGCTCCCAGCGGTCGAGGGAGTACCGCACCTCGTAGCGGATGCGGCCGGCCGTCGCCTCGTTGACCGGCGCGAACACCATGTCGTGCACGGCACAGCCGAACTCCGGCCGCATCGGCCGCTCGCCGGGCGCGGTGGCGAGGACGAGCCGGATGGACTCCTCGATCTCCCGCTCCCGGCGGGCCAGTGCGATACCGCCGCCCGCGTCGGTACGCAGCGGGAAGCTCCAGCCCGCACCGACGAACTGTTCACTCATCTCCGGTGCCCCCCTTGAGACACATGTCCCTCAACTTCCTCAAGTTCCCTAGAAAGGAATGCCGTTGCGTAGCACGGCCGGCGCGTTCAGCGTGACCGTGGCCGGCGAGCTGATGGCCGCCGCGGCGCCCGCGTTGACGGCCACCGCGCCGACCGCGGACACGGAGACCGCGCCGACCGAGTTGACGGCCACCGCGCCGGCCGACTTGAGGCTGATCGCGCCGGTCGCGTTGATGTCCGCCACGCCCCCCGCCGCGACGCCGAACTTCGCGCCCGCCTTGATGTCGACCGCCCCGCCGGCGCTCATCGTCAGCGAGCCGCCCGCGGTCAGCGACAGGTTGCCGCCCGCCTTGATGCTCACGTTCCGGGTCCCCGTGATGGAGACGGAACCGTCGCTGCGGATGGTGACGCTGGTGCGCGCCTCGTCCATGTGGACGGTCATCCGGCCGTTGCCGGTCTGCAGCCGGATACCGCTCTTCATCCGGGTCTTGGCGTCCAGCAGCTCGACGATGTGACCGCTGCGCGAGGCGAAGCTGCGCCAGTTGACCCGCCCGCTGGTCGGGTCGACCGCGGGCAGACCGTCCGGTTCCTTCGGCGGCTTGTCCCGGCCGTTGTAGAGCCCGGCCAGCACATACGGATGCTCCAGCGAGCCCCGGTCGAAGGCGCACAGCACCTCGTCGCCGACCTCCGGCAGGACCAGCCCGCCGCCCCGGACACCGCCCAGCTGCGCGACCCGGCACCAGTCGCTCTCGTAGGTGTCCGACAGCCACGGGAAACGCAGCCGGACCCGGCCCAGCCGCAGCGGGTCCTTGGCATTGCTGACCAGCGCCATCGCCACACCCGGCATGGGCGGCGCCGCCTCGGCGCCGCCGGAGGCGAGCCCGTACAGCGACCGGAACTGCCGCCCCGAGACGGTCAGCCAGGTGGTGAACGGCCGCCCGGACTCGAAGACATGGCGGACACCGGTCGCGGTGTACTTCCCCTCGAAGGGGAACCCGGCCCCCTTCAGCGCCACCGGCTGCCCCGGCTTCAGGTCCGGATTGCCGGTGACCGCCACCTCCAGCTCGGCGAACGACCCCGCCGCGTCGTCGGCGAGCGCCCGCGCGGCATGGGTCACCTGGGCCTGGCTGGTGAACGGGGTGTCCGTGGCGGTGAGTTCGGCCTTCCCGAACGGCTTGCTGAGCTGCCCCGGCGTGATGTCCGCGACGATGTCCTTGCTCGTCGTGGCCGGGGACTGCGCGGACAGCGCACGCTTGGCCCGCATGTCCCAGCCGCGCGCACCCGCCCTGTCGACCTGCCCGGCGGCGGTGACGGCGATCCGGCTGTGCATCGCGTTGTGGCCGAACTCCAGGACGTACGGGCTCTGCGCGGCCGGTGTGCTGTCGGCGGGCGCCGACGAGGCCGGGGAGAGCTTCCCGAACT
Organism: Streptomyces sp. NPDC001219; assembly: GCF_053597915.1. Classification (NCBI taxonomy): domain Bacteria; kingdom Bacillati; phylum Actinomycetota; class Actinomycetes; order Kitasatosporales; family Streptomycetaceae; genus Streptomyces; species Streptomyces sp. NPDC001219. Next base: position 81,838 of record NZ_JBSFJF010000029.1, read on the forward strand.
GGAGCTTGCCCTTCGGGTCGAAGGAGAGGTGGGCGTCGTTCTCCTGGGCGAGGCGGAGCAGGAAGTCCCAGTCGGTGATGTTGGGCTGGGTGGCCAGCTCGTAGACGGTGCGGGTGGGCTCCACCTTGCCGAGGGACAGCTTGTTGAGACCGGCGAGACGGCGCACGATGTCGCTCGCGGTCATGTTGGGGTAGCCCGCGACCCGGCGGTTGCGCAGCAGCCGGTGCCCGGGGTCGTATCCCCGCACGACCAGGTACTTGCCGCTCGCGTCCGCGTCCACTTCGAGAGCGGTGATCTCGCCGGTCAGCATGGGCGTACCGCGCCGCCCGTCCGTGAAGGGCGACAGCACCGCCTTCGCCCCGACCTTGATCTGGGGGAAGGTCTTGAGGATGTCCGACCCCGTGTCACTGAAGGTGAGCTGGAAGGCGGACGGCACATTCACGCTCGCGTCCACCCAGCCCTCGATGAGGAGGGTGGCGAGCTTGTCGGGCAGCGGCGTGCCGCCGATCTCGGCGTACAGGACGCTGGTGTACGTCTTCTCACTCATCGGATGCTCTCGCTGCTCATCGGGCGGCCTCGTGGGTTGTGGGATGCGGGGGAGGGCTCGGGGGACGGCCTTCCGGCGCGTCCTCGTCGGCGGCGGGCAGCAGTAGCTCCGTGCCCGGCCGCAGCCGCATCGGATCGTCGATCCCGTTCGCCTCCGCGATCAGCCGCCAGCGGGTCGCGTCCCCGTACTCCCGCCAGGCCAGCGAGGCGAGCGAGTCCCCCGCGACCGTGCGGTGGATACGGCGGGCGGAGAGCGCGCCGGAGGTCGGGTTCTGCCCCTTGGTGGGCATGGCCACCTCGGTGAGGGACAGCGTGCAGGTGGCGCGGATCGGTTCGCCGGTGGGGTTGAAGAGGGTGTACGTGGCGTTGACGCTCGTTACGTACGCCACGAACTGCACCGTGTTGAAGGACCCCCAGGAGAACCGCACCCAAGGTGGCGAAGGCCGCTTGGAGTTGACGCTCTGCGCCGTCACCTCGCAGCAGGACAGCAGCAGTTCGATCTTCTTCTGCACCTTGCCGGAATTCGGGGTGCCGGAGGCGTCCAGGAACACCTCCAGCTGGAGTGTGGCGGGCCGGGTGCCGGTGAACTTGGGCGGCGCGCCCCGCGTGTAGGCGACCGCGGTCTGGGTGTGCCACTCCGCCTCCCGCCCGAGCTGCAACTGGGTCGGATTGAACTGGAACTCCACCTCACCGATCCGGCCGCCGAGGGAGCCGCCGAGGTCGGTGGGGGGCTGGTGAATCGCGAGGGCGGCCCGTACGAGGCTCGCGCCCGCCTTCCCGCCGGTCGGGGCGGCCACCTCAGGCACCTCCCGCGTCGGTGAACCCGTGGTGCGCGATCTCCAGCGTCTCGGTCGCCACCCCCGGGCTCGCCGGGTCCAGACTCGGCCCCTGCCAGCGCACCGGCAGCACCTCCACCAGCCCCCACTGCGCGACGATCGAACCGTCGGCGCGGAGCGCGGCGATCTGCGCGGTGGGCCGGGTGATGCCGGTGGCGAGGGACGAGATCCAGGCGGCCACCCGGGAGGTGTCGGCGGTGAGCGGGCGGGTGAGCCGGATCGTGGAGAACGTGACGCGGGTGGGCAGCTGCCAGACGAAACCGTTGTTGCCGCCCTCCTGCCGCTGCTCCACCTCCACCTCGGAGGCCAGGCCGTCGCAGCCGTTGAACAGGCCGAGGTCCTGGCCGTCGATGGTCAGCTTGAAGAAGACGGTGGAACCGGGGTCCTGGGCCTTGGGCATGGTGGCTGGTCTTTCGGGTGGAGTGGTGGCGGGGCGGGGTCGGAGTCGGTGGAGGCGGAGTGGGACCGGACGTCGGCCGGACGGACGGGCGGGTGCGGGTCAGCGGCCGTGGTCGCGCAGCCGCCCGATGCGCTCACGGTCGCCGCGCAACTCGGCACGGAGCAGCCGAGAGAGGGGCGCGACCAGACGCCGGGCCAGCGCGTCCAGGGCGGCGGGGTCGGAGGGGTCGGGTGAGGTGGCGGGGTTGGCGGGGCTGGCCTGGTCGGTGGCCGCGGGGGTGGCGGCGGCCCTCTTGGCTGGCGTGGTGGTGGGGGTGGACCTCGGGGCGGCCGCTGTGGGGGAGTTGGGGGTGCGCTGGAGGGGGCTGGAGGTCTGCGCCGGAGCGGCGGCGGGCGGAGTCGCCGAGGCCGGGCGTGTGGGCGGGGCGGTGGACGAGAGGGGCTGGGGGGAGGACATCGGAGGTGAGGCCGGGGACGCGGCCGGGTGCGGAGCCGGACCCGGGGCCCCGGGGGTGGCGGGAGGTGCGGGGGCTCGCTGGACCATGGGCATGCCGGGGAGGGCGGCCGGTGCGGTCCGGACGGTACGAGACGGCGTGGACGACGGGAGCGGCGTGCGTGCCGGTGCCGACGCCGATGCCGGTTTGTGCAGGGCGACGGCGGGCACGCCGGTCGCCCGCCGGGGTGCGGGGCCTGCGGGGTGGGGAGGGGGCGCCCCCGTGCCTGCGGTGTTCGCCGTGCTTGCGGTGTTCGCCGTGCCCGCGGTGTGCGGGGTGCTCGCCGTGTGCCGGGTGCTCGTCACGGGGCGGAGGGGGACGGCGGTGGGTGCCGCGGCGGGCACGCTGGAGCGCTGGACCGCGGCCGGACCGGCGGCTGCGGCCCGCGTGGCGGACCGCTGCACCGCCGCGGGCGCGGCGGCGTCCGCCTGCTGCCCGGTGGGCTGTTGACGGGACACCAGGTCCAGCGCACGCGCCGACGCGAGCGGCGCCCGCCGGGTGACACGGGGCGGGCGGTCGGCGCCCGCCGTCCGTATGTCGCGCGTGAGCGACTGGGGAGCCTGCTTGGCCTGCTTGGCCTGGGAGGGGCCCGCGCCGGCCTCCCGTAGGCGGGATTCCGCCGCACCGCGCTCCGGTGCGTCCGATGCCGGCGTACGGGGTTCCGTCCCGGGCGACTGCGGCGTACGAGGTGCCGCCGCGCGGGGCGCCCGCACGGGGCTCTCCGAAGCACGGCTCACCGACGGGGGTGTGGTCGGCAACGGTCCTACGGGGGAGGGCGATGGGGCAGACGAGGCCGCGCGCTGCACCGGGGCCGGGGCCGGGGTCGGGGCCGGGGACGGTGACGAGTACGGGGTCCGGGGCGAGCGCGGAGCCGGTGTCGAAGTCGGGGGTGAGGGTGGTGTGTGGGTCTGTGCGGGTGCTGACGGTGGTGCTGGTGCTGGTGCTGGTGCTGGTGCCGGTGCCGCTGCTGGGTTCGGTGCCGATGTGGGCGTCGCTTCGGACGCGGACATGGGTGTGGGTGCTGACGCAGACGTGGGCGTGGACCTGGACGCGGACGTCGGCGTTGGTGCGGCCGCCTCGTGGCGGATCGGGGTGGACTCGGTGGGTGCGCCGATCAGTGGCTTGCGCTGGACCGCGGGTTGCGAGGGCTGACCGGGGGCCGGCGTACGGCCGGGACCGGGGGCCGCCGTACGGCCCTGACCGGCCGGCGGCCGGACCGGCTGTGCGTCGGACGGAACGTCCTTGGCCGGGCCACCACTGTCCGCGTCGGAGAGCAGCGGGGCGCCAAGTCCCAGGCGCTGACGGTCTGTTCCCGTGGTCCGGCGCGCAGGCGGTTGGGCGGCCTTGTCCGCCGCCCGCTGGACCGGCCGGCTCGTGCGGTCGCCGTCGCGCGGGGGCGCGCTCGGGGCCGGGCTCGGGGCCGGGCTCGCGGGAGTGTTCGTGACCGGACCCGGGGCCGTGTGTTCGCTGGCCTTGGCGTCCGCGCGCGGCGGTGTGCTCTTGGCCGGAGAGGCAGAAGAGGCGGGTCGAGGCGGCGAGGCAGGAATCGGGGCCGGGTTCGAGGCAGGCCTCGCGCTCGGTGCGGTGCCTGGAGCCGGCCGCGTCGAGTCACCGCTCGGCGCCGGGCCGCCGCCGGGCGTGGTGTCCGTGGTCCGCGGCGCCTCCGGTGCGCTGCTCCGGTTCGGGGCGGACCGACGTGGGCCGGTGGCCCGCCGCTGTACGACACGTTGGGGGATGTCGGGCCGCACAGCGGCGGGTTCCGGTGCCGCACCCTTGCTCGCCGGTTCGGCGGCGGAAGTGCGGGGTGAGGGGGCAGAGACCGGGGGCGCCGCGTGCGGAGCCATGGGCGTCGCTGCTGCTGTTGTAGACGCGGGTGCCTCGGTGCGCTGCACGGGCGCGTCAGCGGGCGAGGGGGCGGTGCCGCCGCTCGCCGGTCGCGACGCGGTGGCAGGCCGCAGCCGGCGCGGCGGCATCGGGACCCTCTCCGCCGAGGTGAGCGGGGACCGTGCGCCGGCCGGCCTCCGCACGGGCATGGCCACGGGCAGGCCGGCGGGCGCCGCTCCGCGCGACGCGGAGCGAGCGGTCTCGCCGCCACCGCCAGGCACGGCCTCGGCACCCGGGACGCCCATAGCACCGGGCACGGCCCCGGCACGGGGCACGTCCGTGCCACCCGCACTCCTGGCTGCCGTACCGCCGCCCCCGGAAGCCGACTTGGCCACCACGGGCCCCGGCCGACCACCACGCGCGGCACCCGAAGGCGCGGCGCCTGAAGTCGCGGCCGACGGTGTGACCGACGGCGTGACCGACGGCGTGCCGGACGCCCCGGCCGACGGATTGCCGGACGGGGGGACAGCAGAGGAAGTGATGCTCGGCGAGACCGACGAACCGGCCGTCGGGGCAACCCGAGGCGTACGCGCCGACTTGGCCGACGGCGCACCCGAGACGGCGCCCGGCGCCTCGTTCCCCGGGTTCGCGGACGACCTCGCGCCCCCCGAATCCGACGGACGAGGAGTACGCGCGGCGGCCGTCGAGGTGCGCGGCGCCCCCAGCCCCACCGCCCGCTGCACGGCCGCACCCCGGGATTCGCTACCTGCCCCACCCCGGGCCGCCTCGCCGGCCGCCGTACCCCGGCGGCCCTCTGCACGTGCCGCACGGCGGCTCTCGCCACGAACCGCACGAGGACTCTCAGCCCGCGCCCCACCCTGGGACGCCGCACGATCCACGCGATCCGCACCCTGAGCCTCAGCCCGGCCCGCACCCTGAGCCTCAGCCCGGCCGGCACCCTGAGCTTCCGCCCGCGCCGCACCTCGGGACTCGGCCCGCGCCGCATCCCTCGACGCCGCACGATCCGCCCCCCGGGACTCGGCCTGCGCCGCCCCCCGGGTCTCCGCCCGCACCGCACGCTGAGCCGTCATCCGCGCCCCGGTCCCGCCGGAACGATCGGCCCGCCCACCGGGGCTCCGGCCCGTACTCGCCCGTCGCCCCGGACCCGAACCCGGACCCGCACCCGCCGTGGCAGCACTCCCGAACCCCGCCGCCGGGTCCTTGGCCGTCGGCTCCTGCGCCCGGTCCGCGACCGGAAGCCGCAGGACCGGCAGCCCCAGGTCGACGGGGCGGCCGGTGACGGGGACCAGGGCGTCGCGCAGTACACCGCCGGGGGCGGTGGCCTGCACGTCGTGCCCCAGTTCCCCGCCGAGGGACGGGTTGTGGTGTGCGCTCAGCGACGCGGCGAAGCCGGCTTCCGCGACGGTGCGGGGCGCCGCCAGGACCCGCTGGATGGGGGGCACGGCGGACCAGCCGCCGTCGCCACCACCGTCCGCGCTCCCGGCATCCGCACCCGCGGTCGCCCCGGCCTCAGGCCCCTGCTGCGCACGCTGTGCGCTCCGGGCATCCCGCGCCCCCCGCCGCCACCTGAACAACCCCATCCTCCGTCACTGCTTCCCTTCAGCCCGCTCCACCAGGGCGGCGATCTGTGACACGTACGCGCGCCGGTCGGCATGTTCGAGATCGAGGATGTCGTCCACGCCCCAGTGGAAGTGGTAGGCGAGATAGGCGACTTCCTCCTCGATACGCCCGGTCGCGTACGTCACGATTCCCCCAGGCGGCTCCCGGCCAGTTCCACTTCGAAGGACTCCTCGCAGTGCGGACAGGACACCGCGGCGCGCGTGTGCCCCTCCGCGTTGATCTGCCGGTAGAAGTCCTGGAGAAAGGCCAGATCGGAGGCGAACATGTTCTCCACCGTTCCGTCGTGCACGGAGGCGAGCGTGCCGAGCCGGGTGATGACCCGGCCCAGCAGCACCACCGACAGATATGCCGGGTTCTCGCGCACCCGCACATCCCGCAGCGGGATCAGTTCGTCCCGTGCCGTCGCCAGCCGCATCGCGCCGTTCCGGTGGACGGCCCCGGACTCGTCCACGAATCCGCGGGGCAACTCGAACTCGAATTCCGTCCGCAGGGGCTCACGTTGCTGTTGCGTCCCCGCCGGGCCGTCGCGCCGCATTATTCGATGACCAGCTCTTCGAAGACGATGGTGACCTGCTCGGTCAGCGCGGCGGCGTCGCCCGCCTTGACTCCGCTGGTCTCCACCTTGCTGCACCAGGCGTTGCGCATGTTGTAACGCTTCACCGGGTTGTTCTGGTAATCCATCATCATGATGGTGGCGTTCTTACGGGCCGAACCCATGTCGCCCGCAATGGACTTGTTGATCCACTCGCTGAACGAGCTGCTCTCCGTCATACCGCGGGTCACGGTGCACTCGCCGGCCTTCTTCGTGCCGGGCATCTTCTTCACGACGGGCTTTCCGTCCGCCGAGACCTGCTGGTACTCGATGACGTCCTGCTCCATGGTCAGACCGCTGACCTCCTGCAGATACTCGACCATCACGCCGTCGATCTGCAGGCCGAAATTGTGTGTGGCGATCGCGTCACCGGGCTGAAAGGACAAGGTGGTTCACTCCTGTGCTGGGAAAGAAAAACGTGACGGATGAGAGGTGACAGGTGAAGCGGAGGGGAAAAGCCCCGGTGGTGGCTTCTACTCCTCCAGCTCCCCGCCGCCGCCCGAGAACTGGGCCAGCCGGAAGACCACGAACTCGGCGGGCTTGACCGGCGCGATACCGATCTCGCACACGACCCGTCCCACGTCGACGGACTCCGGAGGGTTGGTCTCCGCGTCACACTTCACATAGAACGCGTCCTCGGGGCGCTGCCCGAACAGGGCGCCGGAACGCCACTCGTTCACCAGGAACGCCGAGATGTTGCGCCGGATACGGGCCCACAGCGCCGCGTCGTTCGGCTCGAACACCACCCACTGGGTGCCGATGAGAATCGACTCCTCCAGGTAGTTGAAGTAGCGCCGCACGTTCAGGTAGCGCCAGGCCGGGTCGGAGGCCATGGTCCGCGCGCCCCACACCCGGATACCGCGGCCGGGGAAGGCCCGGATGCAGTTCACGCCGACCGGGTTGAGCAGGTCCTGCTCACCGCGGGTGATCTGCAGCTCCAGGTCGACGGCGCCGCGGACGATCTCGTTGGCGGGGGCCTTGTGCACGCCGCGCTCGGAGTCGTTACGGGCCCACACACCGGCCATGTGCCCGGACGGCGGGACGGTGCGGGTCTGGCCGGTGGCCGGGTCGAAGGCCTTGATCCACGGGTAGTAGAGCGCGGCGTAGCGGGAGTCGTAGCCCGCGATCTCCTGGCGCCACTTCCGGATGTCGCGTGCGTTGAGCGCCGGCGGCGGGTCGAGGACCGCCATCCGGTCACCCATCAGCTCACAGTGCGCGATCAGGCCCAGCTGGACGGCCTTGACCTGCTCCAGGTCGATCAGGCCCTGCTGGTAGGCGGCCATCAGGTCGGGTACGGCCACCATGTTGACCTCGTCGAGCGCCTCCAGACCGCCGAAGCCGGTGCGGTCGGCGGAGTCGCCGATGAACTGGCCGGAGGCGATCCGCTCGACCGCGCCGTTCGTGGCGGGCGCCGCGGGGGCCGCGGTGGGCGGGGCCAGCGTGACCTGCTGGGCGTCCGGCTTCGCCAGCTGCGCTGCCGGGGCGGCCTCCTCGACGGCGATGGTCTTGGACCGCTGCTTGACCTGCGTGACGACGTAGTTCCGCGAGCTCTTCTTCGCGCTGACGTCGAAGCTCTCGACGACCTTGTCGCCGTCCTTGACGGCCAGCTTGAACCGGTCGGAGTTGCCCTCGCCCTCGACGTCCTGCACCTCGACGGTGAGCGCCCCGCCGGCGGTGGAACCGGCCGCGATCGCCGAGACCTTGAAGGCGCCGAGCGCGGTGGGCTCCCCGGCCGTCAGCGCCCTGGGCGCCTCGGGGGCCGCGGCGGTCTGCGACTCGCGGTCGTCGGACCCGCCGACCCGCACCACGTACGCGGCGGTGCCGCCGTTGTTGAAGAACCCGTACACGGAGTGCGCGAGGTAGTACCCGTCCGTGAACTCACCGAAGGCGGCCACGTACTGGGACCAGTTCGTCACCAGCGTCGGCTCGTTGAGCGGGCCGGTGGGAGCGAGCCCCACGAAGGCCGCCACCGACGTCCCGACCCCTTCGATGGGCCGCGATCCGCTGGCGACTTCCTCGACGTAGACGCCGGGGGACAGGTAGCTGGGCATGTTCTGTTACTCCCTGGAATTGCGAACTGGCCGGTTCGGTGGTTTCTGGTGCTCTGCGGTGAGGAGGAAAGGCTTACGCGCGGGCGCCGACGGACCCGGCCGAGGCAGGGGCGGAGGTGCCGGTGTGCAGGGTGTGTCCGCGGCCGGGCCCGTGCCGACGCCGCTCCGCACCGGCCATGACGGCCGGGAACGCCGCGTCGCCCACGGCCCGCCGCGGGACGGCGGCGGCCTCCGGGGTGCGACGCTCCGCCTCACCGGCCGCTGTCCGCCGCACCGCGCCGGAGGGGGGAGAGGACGTCGTACGGACGGTGCGCGCCGTCGTCGCGCGCTCGCTTCCCGGGCCGGGCCGCCGGTCCTGTGCTCGCACGATGTTCCTCCCCCGCCACCACACTGCTGCTGCTTCTGCTCCCTACGCTCTCGACCCTGGCCGACGGGCGAGCCGGGCTGTAGAGACGAACGGGCCCCGTCGGGGGCAGAGCGGGCTGCCCGTTCGGTCACGCCGGGGGCGCCGACCGCTCCGCGTAGGTCCGGTTCCTGTCACCGACGACGCTGCCGAAGGACTGACCGGTCCCGGCTCGGCCGGACAGATCGAAGGGGCCGGGGGGCTTGCCCTGACGCAGCACGCCGGTGCGGTCGGCGGCGGTCTCGTACGTGAGGCTGTCGGGGCTGTCGCGCAGGATGACGGCCGCGATGCGCATGGCCAGCGCGAAAAGCTGCGCTGCACCTGCCGGTGCTCGTGAGCCGGAGCCGGGATGTGGGCGTGGCCAGGTCCGCGGGACGCGGGTGCGGGCGGCTAATTCCCCTTCCGCGCCCCGCCGTTCGTGTGTGCGCACGAGGGCTCCCGTTCCGGCGTCCGGCAGGTTCGTGGGGGCCGTGGTGGTGGCGCCCCACCGCCGATTTTCGGCCGCAGCGCGAAACGTGGCCAGAGCCGGAAGGGGAGCCGAAGGGGCAGTGTGGTTGCCCTGGCGAACACCGCAAAGTGTCAGCCCGCACGGTGAACCAGCGGTACAGCACACAAGAGCACCGGTGTGAAGCCCCAATGGCCGGAGAAAAAGGGGGGATTGGCCGTTGGGTCATTATCAGTCATTTTCCGGCCTGCCCTGTCAGAGGGCTGAGCTAGTTTGGTAAGGCCGGTACATCCGTGCTGGTCCAAGGGGTGGCGTGTAGGTCGACAGGGGCAGGGGAGCGAGCTGGCGGTGCACGGCGACGCGGGCGATATGGACGACTTGACGTGCCCGGCGGAGGCGAGCGCCCCGGACCGGGGCGACGGGTTGCGGTTTCAGGTGCTCGGCCCGGTGCGGGCCTGGCGGGGGGACCGTCCGCTGCAGCTCGGCCCGCCGCAACAGCGCGCCGTGCTGGCCATGTTGCTGCTGCACGCGGGCCGGCCGGTGTCCGTACCGCAGCTGGTGGACGCGCTGTGGGACGAGGAGCCGCCACCACGGGCGGTGGGCACCCTGCGGACCTATGTCTCGCGGCTCCGCGTCCTGTTGGAGCCGGACCGCGGGCTCCGGCAGCCCGCACGCCTGCTGGTGTCGTCGGGCGGCGGCTACGCCCTGCGGGTGCCCGACGGGACACTGGACGCCGCCGCGTTCGAGGAGCGGCTGGTCGCGGCAGGCCGGCTACGGGCCGCCGGCGACACCGCGGGCGCGTACGAGCAGCTGAGCGCGGCGCTGGCGCTCCCCGAGGGCGTGGCCCTGGCCGGACTGCCCGGCCCGTATGCCCAGCGGCAGCGCGACCGGCTCACCGAACTCCGCGTCACCGCCCAGGAGGAACTCTTCGCCTGCGTGGAGGAGTCGGGCGGGCGTGCCGGGTCCATGGCGGACCCGGTCGCCGCGCTGCGCGCCTTCGCCACCGAGCACCCGCTGCGGGAACGGGCCCAGGCGCTGCTGATGCTGGCCCTGCACCGCGCGGGCCGCCGGGCCGAGGCCCTCGCGGTGTACGCGGCCACCCGCCGTACCCTCGACACCGAACTCGGCACCGAACCGGGCCGTGAACTCCGCGCGCTGTACGAAGCGTTGCGGGCGGGTGCGGGGCGCCATGGACCCGAGGCCGGCGCGCGGCCCCAGCCCGGCACAAGACCCGGGCCCGGCACCGGTTCCAGATACGGCCCGGGCCCCGGCCCACGGCCCGCTCCCGGTCCCGGCCGCGACACCCGCGAGGGCCACGACAGCCGTGACCGCCGGCTCGCCCCGTCCCGGCCCGCCCGGGACCCCTCCTGCCCCGGCCCGCCACCGCCCGTCCCGGCCCAGCTGCCGCACGACATCGCCGACTTCACGGGGCGGACGGAGGCCGTGGCCCAGCTGACGTCCGCGCTGCGCGGGGCGGAGGGCGGACGGGCGCCGGTGGTGGCCGCGCTCAGCGGGCTCGGCGGGGTCGGCAAGACGGCGCTGGCCGTGCATGCCGCACACGCCGTACGGGACCGCTTCCCCGACGGGCAGCTGTACGTGGACCTGCGGGGCACCGGCCCGGCCCCGGCCGACAGCGGCGCCGTACTGACCCACTTCCTGCGCGCGCTCGGCGTCGCGGAGAGCGCGGTCCCGCACGGACTGGAGGAGAAGGCCGCCCTGTACCGCTCGCTGCTCGCCGGCCGCGGGGTCCTCGTCCTCCTCGACAACGCCCGCGACGGCGCGCAGGTGCGGCCGCTGCTGCCCGGGGCGCCGGGGTGCGCGGTCCTGGTCACCAGCCGTGCGCGGACGCTCGCCCTGCCCGGTGCCGGCGGTGTGCATGTGGAGGTGATGGCCGAGGGGGAGGCGCTGGGGCTGCTCGGCGCGATCACGGGAGCGGAGCGGGTGGCCGCCGAGCCGGCCGCCGCCCGCGAACTGATCGCGGTCTGCGCCGGGTTGCCGCTCGCCGTGCGCATCGCCGCCGCCCGCCTGGCGTCCCGGCCGGGGTGGGCCCTGGCCGACCTCGTGGCCCGGCTGAGCGAGGAGCGGCGGCTGACCGAGCTGCGGGTGGGCGACCTGGGCGTGGAGGCCACCTTCCGGCTCGGCTACGAGGCGCTCGGCCCCGGCCTCGCGCACGCCTTCCGGACCCTCGCCCTCGGCGGCCTGCCGGCCTTCTGCCGGGCCGCCGCTGCCGCACTGCTGGACACCACCGACGACGCGGCGGACGCGGCGGTCGAGACGCTGGTGGACGCCGGGCTGGTCGAGCCGCACGGCGACGACGGCTACCGCTACCACGAGCTGGTCGGGCTGTTCGCCCGGCGGCTGGGCGAGCGCCATGACGGCCCGGGGGAGCGGGAGGCGGCACAGCGCCGCTACTTCGGCCACCTGCTGGCCACCGTCCTGACCGCGGCGCGGCTGAGCGCACCGCGACACCTCCCGCCAGCCCTGCCGCACCACCCGGACGTGCCGGGCCGACCGCTCGCCGACGCGGCCGCCGCGCGCGCATGGCTCCAGGACACGCACACCCGGCTGTACGCGACCGTGCGGCGGGCCCTGGACACGGCGCCCGGACTGCTGGGCCCCGCCGTGGACCTCCTCACCGCGTGGTCGTACGCGCTCCGCGGCACCACGCGCCACCGCGCCCTCGAACCGCTGGTGCGCCACGCCGTGGACAGCGCCCGGCGGCACGGCGACGAGGCGGCCGCGGCGCGCGCCCGGCGCCTGCTCGGCGGCCCGCGCCCCGGCACCGACACGTTCGGCCGGACCGTGCGCATGCCACGGGAGGGCCTGCGGCCGGTCCTGGTGCGCCCGGTACCGCCGGGCGAATCCGAGGCGGCACACGGGGCGGTGGCCCCTCCGTGGCCGGTGTGGCGGCAGTGCCGGTATGAGCGGAACCCGTGCCGGGCGGCGCTGGCCCGGGCCCGGCTCCTCTCACGCGAACCGGCCGGGCGGAGGCGGGAGCGGCCGAGGCGGCGGACGGTGCCCGGCTGTTCGCGGAGCCCTCCGGAGGCAGCCGGACGGGCAGGAGTCGATGCCCCCGTCCCGGCACTTTCGTACCACCGCGGGCGGCGTACACGGGCCTAGCCTGCGGGTATGGCACGGTGCGCCGCTCCGGACCCGTTCCTGTGACCGTGGTGCGTGGTCCCGGCCGCCGTGGGCGCAGCTCCGTCCCTGGTCGGCGGGTGTGTGAACCGGCCTGGGCAGCCTGGCCGGTGGCCGCAGGGCCGCCGGGTGAGCGGCCCGGGGGAGCCCGCGACGGTGCGCATGGTGCCGCCGGGGCCGCACGGGGCTGCCACGGGGTGTGAAGAGCCGTAAGGACATCGCACTCTGCCCCCGGCTCTGCCCTTACGCACGCTGCGCCGGACCGCCGTCGCCGGTTGACTGCCCTGGTGAGCATGTGGACTTCACTGGAACCGGCCGCGATCACCGTCGACCCCGGTTCCGACGCGAGGGTAAGGCTGCGGGTACGCAACACGGGCGACACCGTGGAGGAGTACCGGCTGCAGCCCGTCGGCGCCGCAGCGGGCTGGACACGGGTGGAGCCGGACGTGCTGCGGCTGTATCCCGGGGCCGAGGGCACGGCGCAGGTCGAGTTCGCGCCTCCGCGCACGCCCGATGCCGCCGCCGGTCCGACGCCCTTCGGCATCCGTGTCGAGCCGGCCGAGCACCCCGAGATCCGCGATGTGGTCGAGGGCCAGGTCACGGTGGGGCCGTTCACCGAACTCCGTTGTGAGCTGGTGCCGTTGACCGTACGCGGCCGCTGGCGGGCCAAGGCGTCGGCGGCCGTCGACAACCTCGGCAACCAGCCGCTGACGGTCTCCCTGTCCGGCCGGGAGAACGGCGACGCCCTCACCGTCGAGCCCGAGCCGACCTCGGTGCAGATCGCGCCGGGCCGCGCCGGTTTCGTCGACCTGAACATCCGCCCCGGCGCGGTGAGCTGGGTCGGCGGCGAGCACAAGCACCCCTTCACGGTGTCCGTGACGCGGGCCGGCACCTCGGAGCCGACCGAACTGCGCGGCACCTACCTCCAGCCGTCCGTGCTGCCGCGCTGGGTGATGGCGCTGCTGTCACTGCTGCTCGTGGCGGCGCTGGCCTTCGTGGCGCTGTGGTTCAGGGCCGTGCCCAAGGTGGCCAGCAGCGCGCGGGAGAAGGCCAGCCAGTCCCACAAGCTCCCGGCGAAGGAGGAGAAGCCGTCCAAACCGGCGCCTTCCCCGCCCCCGGAGAAGGAGCCCGAGGAGAAGCCCGAGGAGCCGGCGCCGGAGCCGCCCGCCGATGACGGCGGCGGGGAGCCCGAGGCGCCGCAGCAGCAGACCATCCGGTCCAACGCCAACGGCGGCTGGTACCTCCAGGCCAACCAGGGCGGCCAGGAGGACGGCACCCAGGTCGGCCAGAGCGCCACCTGGACGGATGACCAGTTCGGCCGCAACCAGTGGTGGATCATCCACCACTACGCCGAGGACAACACGGTCTCCCTGGAGCCGGGCAGCTCCCCGGGCAGCGTCGCCCAGCTGAAGCCGAACACGAACGAGGTCGAGCTGATGGCGGCCGACGCGGAGCAGCTGGCCTCGGGCAAGCTGCCGCCCCATCAGAAGTGGCGGCTGGTGGACACGGGCGACGGCCGCACCCGCATCGTCAACGTGAGCAACGACGATTGTCTGACCGACATGCAGAACGACAAGGGCGCGGTGTCCTACAAGTGCGCCGACGGGCCCTACGACCGGCAGGACTGGAAGATCGCCGAAGGGCAGTGACCCGGGCCGGGGCCGGGCACACCGCCCGGCCCCGGCGGCACCCGGACCCTCAGTCCCACAACGGCGAGGCGTCCGGCACCAGCCGCCCCATCTTGCGGTACTCGCGCCGCGCCCCGGCCCGTACGTCCTCGGCCGTCACCGGCCCGCCGCGCCCCGCCGCGAGATAGCCCGCGGTCACCGCGGCCGACCGGATCGCCCCGCCGGCCAGCTCGAACTCCTTGGCGCAGACGTCGAGTCCGAGGTCCGGCGCGCAGGGGGTGGCCGCCAGACAGGAGCGCCACAGGGCGATCCGCTGCTCGACGTCCGGGAACGGGAAGTCGACCACCAGGTCCAGCCGCCGGGTGAACGCGTCGTCGATGTTGGCCCGCAGGTTGGTGGTCAGCACGGCGATCCCGTCGAACGCCTCCAGCCGCTGGAGCAGGTACGCGCTCTCCAGGTTCGCGTACCGGTCGTGTGAGCTCTTGACCTCCGAGCGCTTGCCGAAGACGGCGTCGGCCTCGTCGAAGAGCAGCACCGCGTCCGTGCGGTCGGCCTCGGAGAAGATCTTCTCCAGGTTCTTCTCGGTCTCCCCGATGTACTTGTCCACCACCGCGGACAGCTCCACCACATAGAGGTCCAGGCCCAGTTCACCCGCCACCACCTCGGCGGAGAGCGTCTTTCCGGTACCGGACTCCCCGGCGAACAGCGCCACCACGCCCCGCCCGCGCCCACCGCCGGTGCGCAGCCGCCACTCGCCCAGCACCTTCTCGCGGTGCCGCGCCCGCTGCACCAGCTCGTGCAGCAGCGACAGCGGTTCGGACGGCAGGACGAGCCCCTCGAAGCCGACCGCGGGCCGCACGCGCCGGGCGTGCCGGTCCAGCAGCGGCGCGGACTGCTGGCGCGCGCTGTGCTGGACATGGGCGGCGGTCACCGGCGTCCCGTCGAAGGCGGCGAGGGCGGTGGCCGCACGGGCCGCCCGCCGGATCTGCGCGGCGCCCAGCCGGTACGGGGCCACGGCCGCGCCGAGGTCGAAACCGGCGTCCACGGAGCCGAGTTCGGCGCTCCAGACCTCGTCGGCCGCCGCCCCGCCGTCCGGCGCGTCCAGCGCGAACAGCCCGGAATCCGGTGCCCAGCCCGGGTCGTACGGCTCGCTTCCGAAGAAGGCCACCGGCACGTCCCCGCCCGCCAGCGCCCGGACGAGCCCCTCGGGCCGCTCCGGCAGCGGTCCCACGACGACCGCGGCCCCCCGCAGCCGGGCCTCCCTCAGCAGCGCGCCCGGGAGGCCCGCGCCGTCCTCGGGCCGGCCCTCCGGCCGGTAGCGCAGGACGGGCAGGCCGGCCCGCCGCAGGCCCTCGGTCACCGGCTCGGCGGCGGTACCCGGCCGGCGTTCCCGCAGGTGGACGGCGACCGGCCGCGCGGCCGCGAGCGCGGCGAGCCGCTCGGCGAAGGGCTCGCCCCCCGCGCGGGCGTCGCTTCCCGTCGCGCCCGCGGAACCCTTGCCCGGCGACAGCAACTCCACCTCTCCGCCGCTGAGTTCGGGATCGAGGCCGTCGTCCCCCAGCAGATGCGCCACCACCCGCTCCGGGACCCGCAGCGCCCGCCCCGGCAGCGGCCGGTCCTCGTCCTCGATGACCAGCAGCCCGCCGGACAGCAGCGGCGCGGCGGGGTGGAAGCGGGCGCGGGCCGCGGGCGCGTACGGGCCGGTGCCCGCCAGGTCCAGCGTCAGCGCGACCGTGGCCCGCCGCCGCCCGACATCGTCGTTGAGGTAGCCGTACAGCGGCTCGAAGCCCCGGTCCACGTCGGGCGCGAGCGCGGCCAGGAGGATGTGCAGGTCCAGGGCCGACAGCCGGAACCGCGCGGCGAGCGCGGCCGCGCGGTCCGGCGCTCCGGAGGAGTCCGCCGCCCCCTCGGCCGCCGCCCCCTCCACCGGCGCGCCGGTGGACGCCGTGTCCGCGGATCTCTCCTCCGGGTACGGCGCGTTCGTGCCCGTCGTCGGAGGCTGGGCGGCCAGCCGTCTGGCCGTCTCCGGGGTCACATACAGGCCGCGCAGCGGGTCCGAGGCCGTCGGATCGTCGGCGCTGCGCCGTTCGACCAGGTCCGCGACGCGTGCGCGCAGTCCCGCCAGCCGGGCGAGCAGTGCGCCACCGGCGTGCCCGGGCGTCTCGTTGCCGCTCACCGCTTCTCCCCGCTGTCCGTCGTGGACGGCGCGGCACCCAGGGTGGACCGGAGCATCCGGGGCTCGGAGTCGCCGGGGACGCCGTCGATTCCCCGCACGATGGCGACCGCGCCCTCGGTGACCGGCGGCGCCACGTCGTACGACGGCGTGACCGGGAACGGCACGGTGAGCACCACGTCCAGGGACGGCTTGAGTTCACCGCCGAGCGCGGACCAGATGTCGGCGAGTGAGCGGGACTCGGGGGGCGGCACCGCGACCGTCAGCGGAAGGGTCGCCTCCAGCGCGCGCAGCGCGTCCGGCAGCGCGGCCGCCGGCAGCACCTCGTGCGAGAGCAGGCACCCCAGCGCGGCGGACAGCAGCCGGTGCTCGTCCTCCGGGCGGGTGGTCCACGCCGTGACCAGGTAGGACAGCCGGAACCAGCGCCGCGGTTGCCGCCGGCGCACGACGACACCGGTGGCGTCCCGCTCGGCTATCGCCCCGCGTTCGCGGCGGGTGACCTCCTCGCGTATGTCGTAGAGATAGGCGTTGAGCGTGGGGGCGTTGCGCCGTGCCGCCCAGTCCCGGGTCGGTGCCTCGAACGCGACCTCCCCGGAGCCCTCCGGCAGGACCCCGCCGCGCAGCACGCTCCGCATCGCCTCGTCGACTTCGTGGATCATGCCTGTGCCTCCGCCCGGTGGCCTGCCGCCCGCATGTCCCTGACCATCTCCGTCACCGCTTCACCCTCTGTTGTCGCCTGCGCACCCGTCCGTGCGCCCGCACCCGTCACCGTGCCTGCTTCCGTCCCCATCAGATGTAGCCCTCCCGCAGCGCGTAGGCGACGGCGTGCGCCCGGTTGTGCAACTGCAGCCGCGTCATCAGGGCGTGCAGCACGTTCTTGACGGTGCGTTCGGAGTAGGCGAGCTTCTCGGAGATCTGCCGGGTGTCCAGCCCCTCGGCGACCAGCCGCAGCACATCGACCTCGCGCGGCGCCATCCCGAGCGTCGGGACGAACCCCACGGGGGCGGATGTCGTCACCGACCGCCGCAGCTGCCCCACCTGGGTGAGCAGCGTGCTGATCAGGTCCGGCGGCAGGTCGCCCTCACCGCGCGCCGCGCTCTGCACCGCCCGCAACAGCCGCTGCGGGGTGGTCTGGTGGCGCCACAGGATGGCCCGTACGCCGTACTCGACGACCGTCATCAGCTCCGGCTCGCGCAGGTCCCGGGCGATCAGCACCACCCGCTGCTCACCACCCCGTACGAGCCGTCTCAGCTCGGCCGCGGTGATCTCGTCGAAGCGGTCGATGGGCATGATCGCCACGGTCCCGACCGCCTCACCGCCGTCCTTCCCTCTTCCGCGCTCCGCCTGTTCCGTCCGCTCCCTGACCGCCGTCGCGGTCTGGTTCTGGACGATCTCGACCGCGGGCTGGTGCTGTAGATGACTGACGACTCCGGCCCGACTGAGCGGGTCGGAGGCGTGCACCGTCACGGTGACACGTGTATCCGGCACTTGAGTTCCTCGTCTCGCCCCCGTTTACCGACTGCCGCAGAGTGCGTGAAGGCAATCAACAAACGTTTACCGGGCAATCAACGCCGGTGGCGCACCCGTTCCGGAGCCGGGCGAAGGACGGCATGACCACCGGAAACACCGCGAAGAAGGCGAGGAAGCAGCCGGGGTGACGCGCCGTCGGGAACGGACGCGTCACCCCGTGGCCGGAGGGGCTTGCCTAGCGCGAGGAGGAGGCCGTCCGCTCCGGCGCCGGCGTCCGTGACGGGTTGCTCCGCGGGTGCTGCGGGTTGAGGAACCACTTGCGGGCGGAGACGAGCCACCAGGTGCCGGCGAAGACCAGCACCACACCCACGGCGAGCGGGGCGTAGTTGAACGTCTCCAGGGTCACCGGGCTCTGCTGGGGCAGCATGAACAGCACGGTGATGACCGCGACCCAGCCGACCGCGATCAGACCGACCGGCCGGGACCAGCGCCCCAGGTGCCAGGGGCCGCGCCGGAAGTTCTCGCCTTGGCGCAGCCGCAGCAGGGTGGGCACCACATAGGCGATGTAGAGGCCGATCGTCGCGATGGAGGTGACGGCGGCGTAGGCGGTCGTGTTGAACAGGTACGGCAGACCGAGCACGAACGCCCCGCCCGCGGCCAGCCACACGGCGTTGGTCGGGGTGCGGGTCCCCGGGTGGAGCTTGTGCCAGACGGCGGAGAACGGCAGCGCCCCGTCGCGCGAGAAGGCGTAGATCATGCGGGAGTTCGCGGTCACCGACGCCATGCCGCAGAACAGCTGGGCGCCGATGATGACCAGCAGCATCAGCTTGCCGGTGGTCGCGCCGAGCGCGTCCAGGAAGATCTGCGCCGGCGGCACACCGGTGCCCGACTCCAGGGCGCCGTTGTACGACTGGATGGCGAAGGTCAGGCCGAAGAGCAGCACGAACCCGGCCGCCCAGGACACCACGATCGAGCGGACGATCCCCTTGGGCCCCTCGACCGAGGCGTTCTTCGTCTCCTCCGTCATATGGGCGGACGCGTCATAGCCGGTGAAGGTGTACTGCGCCATCAGCAGCCCGATGAGCGCGACATAGACCGCGGAGCCCCAGCCGGTGTTGTTGACGAACTCGGTGAAGACGAAGGCGGGGGACCGGTGCTTGTCCGGGATGACCAGCAGGGCCCCGACGATCACCACGACGCCGATCAGGTGCCACCACACCGAGACGGTGTTGAAGAAGCCGACCACGCGCACCCGGAAGGTGTTCACCACGGCGTGCAGCAGCAGGATCACCCCGAACAGCGTGATCGTGTGGGCGGGGGTGGCCGCGTAGTCGAACTGCAGGTTCAGGTAGGCGTTGAGGAAGGACGCGGCGCCGAAGTCGATGCCGGCGGTCACGGCCACCTGCCCCAGCGTGTTGAACCAGCCGGTGAACCAGGCCCAGGCCGGTGCGGACCGCTGCGGGGCGAGCTTGTGCGCCCAGAAGTAGAGGCCGGCCGAGGTCGGGTAGGAGGAGCAGACCTCGGCCATGGCCAGGCCGACGAACAGGGTCATCAGACCGACGAGCACCCAGCCCCACATGATCAGGGCCGGGCCGCCGGTGTTCATACCGAAGCCGTACATGGTGAGGCAGCCGGACAGGATGCTGATGATGGTGAACGAGACGGCGAAGTTCTGCCGCCCGGACATCGAGCGGTCCAACGTCTGCGCGATGCCGAGTTCGGCCAGGCGCTCCTCCTCCGTCTGCGTGACGCTTGGAATGTCCAGTGGCATGGCTGAGCCTCTCCTGTTGGTGGCGCGGTACATGCGG
>NZ_JBSFJF010000030.1:0-96738 GCF_053597915.1 Streptomyces sp. NPDC001219
GTGTGCCGGACGTAAAGCGAAGCAGTCCGGCACACCCCACCCGCGCAGGCCCGTCACCGCACCCGACAGCCCCGCGCAGCGGACCCGCCCGCCGCAGGCGCAACGGCGAGGAACGCACAAGCATCACCCGATGCCACGCCCCGCGCAGCGGACCCGAAACGGCGCGAGGCCCCCACGGCGGGCCAGCCGAAAACGTGGGGCGAAAACCACGCGGCGCCAGCCGCGTATGGTGCGGCAGTGACCACGCTCATCTGGATCGCCGTCGCGATCGTCCTCATCGGTGTCTACCTCAGCTGGACGGCCGGCCGCCTCGACCGGCTGCACGCACGTATCGACGCGGCCCGGGCGGCGCTCGACGCCCAGCTGCTGCGACGGGCCTCCGTCGCGCAGGAGGTGGGTACCTCGGGGGTCCTGGACCCGGCCGCCTCGATCGTTCTCTACCAGGCCGCGCACGAGGCCCGGCAGGCCGAGGAGGACCACCGTGAGGTCGCGGAGAGTGAGCTGAGCCAGGCGCTGCGGGCGATCTTCGCGGAGGAGGCGCAGCTGGAGGCCGTACGCGAGGCGCCCGGGGGCGAGCAGACGGTCACCGAGCTCACCGCCGCGGTGCGCCGTGTCCCGATGGCCCGCCGGTTCCACAACGACGCCGTAAGGGCCGCCCGCGCGGTCCGCCGCCACCGGGTGGTCCGTTATTTCCGGCTCGCCGGGCATGCGCCGTTCCCGCTGGCCTTCGAGATGGATGACGAGCCCCCGGCCGTCCTGGACGACCGCTCGGCCGGGAACTGAACCGGGCAGCGGGAGCCGGGGGCGGGGGCCGCAGCGGGCGACTCCCGGCGGTGACGAGCCACTGACCTCTAATTGGCCCTTTTCCCGGGCCGCTCACCAACGGTTGTGTGGGCGCAGCAGTACAGCCACCCGCATTGAGTGAGGTCAACCGTGTCCAGCACGCCCACCACGCCCCAGACCCCCGAGACCGGAACCGCGCGCGTCAAGCGCGGTATGGCCGAGCAGCTCAAGGGCGGCGTGATCATGGACGTCGTCACGCCGGAAGAGGCGAAGATCGCCGAGGACGCGGGCGCCGTCGCCGTCATGGCCCTGGAGCGGGTCCCCGCCGACATCCGCAAGGACGGCGGCGTGGCCCGGATGTCGGACCCCGACATGATCGACGGCATCATCAACGCCGTCTCCATCCCGGTCATGGCCAAGTCCCGGATCGGCCACTTCGTCGAGGCCCAGGTCCTGCAGTCGCTCGGCGTCGACTACATCGACGAGTCCGAGGTCCTCACCCCGGCCGACGAGGTCAACCACTCCGACAAGTGGGCCTTCACCACCCCGTTCGTCTGTGGTGCCACCAACCTGGGCGAGGCGCTGCGCCGGATCACCGAGGGCGCGGCCATGATCCGCTCGAAGGGCGAGGCCGGCACCGGCAACGTCGTCGAGGCGGTCCGCCACATGCGCCAGATCAAGGGCGAGATCGCCCGGCTGCGCGGCTACGACAACAACGAGCTGTTCGCCGCCGCCAAGGAGCTGCGCGCCCCGTACGAGCTGGTCAAGGAGGTCGCCGAGCTCGGCAAGCTGCCGGTCGTGCTGTTCTCCGCCGGTGGTGTCGCCACCCCGGCCGACGCCGCGCTGATGCGCCAGCTCGGCGCCGAGGGCGTGTTCGTCGGCTCCGGCATCTTCAAGTCCGGTGACCCCGCCAAGCGCGCCGCCGCGATCGTGAAGGCCACCACCTTCTACGACGACCCGAAGGTCATCGCGGACGTCTCCCGCAACCTGGGCGAGGCCATGGTCGGCATCAACTGCGACACCCTCCCCGAGGCCGAGCGCTACGCCAACCGCGGCTGGTAGGACACCTAGATGAGCACCCCCACCATTGGTGTGCTGGCCCTCCAGGGTGACGTCCGCGAGCACCTCACCGCGCTCGCCGAGGCGGACGCCCTGGCCCGGCCGGTACGCCGTCCCGAGGAGCTGGACGGGCTCGACGGCCTGGTCATACCGGGCGGCGAGTCCACCACCATGTCCAAGCTGGCCGTCACCTTCGGCATGCTGGAGCCGCTGCGCGCCTTCGTCCGCGCGGGCAGGCCGGTCTACGGCACGTGCGCCGGCATGATCATGGTCGCGGACAAGCTGCTGGACGCCCGCGAGGACCAGGAGACGTTCGGCGGCGTCGACATGATCGTGCGCCGTAACGCCTTCGGGCGGCAGAACGAGTCCTTCGAGGCGGCCATCGACGTCGCCGGGATTCCCGGCGGACCGGTCGAGGGCGTCTTCATCCGGGCGCCCTGGGTCGAGTCGGTCGGCGGCGCGGTCGAGGTCCTGGCGACGTACGACGGGCACACCGTGGCCGTGCGGCAGGGTAACGTCCTCGCCACGTCCTTCCACCCGGAACTGACCGGCGACCACCGGGTCCACGCGCTGTTCGTGGACATGGTGCGGCAGGCCGGGGGCTGATCCGGGGGACGGGCTCCGGGGCTCCGCCAGGGGCGGCGGCCGGTGCCGGGCGGGAGTAACACCCCGTGACCTGGCCCCGGTAGGATCTATGGCGTTCGTTTCAGACGTTGGTTACGCGAAGGAGACAGGCGGATGTCCGGCCACTCTAAATGGGCTACGACGAAGCACAAGAAGGCCGTGATCGATGCCAAGCGCGGCAAGCTCTTCGCGAAGCTGATCAAGAACATCGAGGTCGCGGCGCGTACCGGCGGCGCCGACCCGGACGGCAACCCGACCCTCTTCGACGCCATCCAGAAGGCCAAGAAGAGCTCGGTGCCCAACAAGAACATCGACTCCGCGGTCAAGCGCGGTGCGGGCCTCGAAGCCGGCGGTGCCGACTACGAGACCATCATGTATGAGGGCTACGGCCCCAACGGTGTCGCGGTGCTCATCGAGTGCCTCACCGACAACCGCAACCGCGCCGCCTCGGACGTCCGTGTCGCCATGACCCGCAACGGCGGTTCGATGGCCGACCCGGGTTCGGTGTCGTACCTGTTCAACCGCAAGGGCGTGGTGATCGTCCCCAAGGGTGAGCTGACCGAGGACGACGTCCTGGGCGCGGTGCTGGACGCGGGCGCCGAGGAGGTCAACGACCTCGGTGAGTCCTTCGAGGTGCTCAGCGAGGCCACCGACCTGGTCGCGGTCCGCAGTGCTCTGCAGGAGGCCGGCATCGACTACGACTCGGCCGACGCCAACTTCGTCCCGACCATGCAGGTCGAGCTGGAGGAAGAGGGCGCGCGCAAGATCTTCAAGCTGATCGACGCGCTGGAGGACAGCGACGACGTGCAGAACGTCTTCGCCAACTTCGACGTCTCGGACGACGTGATGGCCAAGGTCGACGCCTGACGGTTCTCGCCCAGACGCGACAACGGCCCGCCGGAGAGATCCGGCGGGCCGTTTCGTCTGCTCCGGGCCCCAGGGGGCCGGTCAGTCGTCCTGCTTCAGGTCAGGCCTCGATCGACTTGACGCTGCCGGCGTGCTTGATGTGCCCCTTGCCGTGCGCGCCGGCGTCCACCCGCTTCATCTGGTCCACGGCACCGTTCTTCCACCAGATGAAGAGCTGAGCCTTCTTGTTGCAGGTGTTGTGCCAGTAGACGGTCGTGGTGGAGGTGCCGTCCGCGTAGGACCAGTTGAAGCAGCCGCTGCTGCCGCGGTTCATACCGTCGGCGGAGGCGGACGCCGCCTGCGAGGCCGGGGCGGTGAGCCCGAGGGTGGCGATGGCGAGAGAGGCGGCGACGGCAGCCTTGGATATACGACGCATGGTTCCCCGATCTTGTTCTTCAACGCCTTCTGTACGGGCGTCAACTACCGCCCGAACAGCGGAAATACGCGGCCCGCATGGTCGGTGCGGATGCGCTTCGGCACACGATACAAGATCAATTAGTGGATGGTGTGCGAATAAAAAAGCGGAGTTTTCGATTCCTGGAGCCGCGTCCCCGTGGTCCCTCCGGAGCCCGCGCAGCGGGACCGGCGGAATGCGCCGCCCCGCTCCGACGCATTGTCAGTGGCAGCCGATAACCTGCACGAACAGTCTGTCGGTCGGCCTGGGAAGGCCGGGGAAGGGGGCGTGGTGCGGGTGCTGGGGGTGGACCCGGGGCTGACACGCTGCGGGGTCGGGGTGGTCGACGGGGTCGCGGGGCGTCCGCTGACGATGGTCGGTGTCGGCGTCGTCCGTACCCCGGCGGACCTCGACATCGCCCAACGGCTGGTCGAGATCGAGCGCGGGATAGACGCCTGGCTCGACGAGCACCGCCCCGAGTACGTGGCCGTCGAGCGGGTCTTCAGCCAGCACAACGTCCGTACGGTCATGGGCACCGCCCAGGCCAGCGCGGTCGCCATGCTGTGCGCGGCCCGTCGCGGGCTGCCGGTCGCGCTGCACACCCCCAGCGAGGTCAAGGCCGCCGTGACGGGCTCGGGCCGGGCCGACAAGGCCCAGGTCGGCGCGATGGTCACCCGGCTGCTGCGGCTCGACGCACCGCCGAAGCCCGCCGACGCCGCCGACGCCCTCGCCCTCGCCATCTGCCACATCTGGCGCGCCCCCGCGGTCAACCGCCTCCAGCAGGCGCACGCCGCGGCCCGCCGCGCCGCTCCCGCCACCCTCCCGTCCGCCGGCCCCCGCAGGACGGCACCCCAGAAGGGCACCCGATGATTGCCTTCGTCTCCGGCCCGGTCGCGGCCCTCGCCCCGGACTCCGCCGTCGTCGAGGTCGGCGGTATCGGCATGGCCGTCCAGTGCACCCCGGACACCCTCTCCACGCTGCGCGTCGGACAGCAGGCCAAGCTCGCCACCTCCCTCGTCGTCCGCGAGGACTCGCTCACCCTCTACGGCTTCACCGACGACGACGGGCGGCAGACCTTCGAGCTGCTCCAGACCGCCAGCGGCGTCGGGCCCCGGCTCGCCCAGGCCATGCTCGCGGTGCACTCCCCGGACGCGCTGCGGCGGGCCGTCGCCACCAGCGACGAGAAGGCCCTCACCGCCGTGCCCGGCATCGGCAAGAAGGGCGCCCAGAAGCTGCTCCTGGAGCTCAAGGACCGGCTCGGGGAGCCGGTGGGGACCGGCCGCGCGGGCGTCGGCAGCGCCGTCACCCCCGGCTGGCGCGACCAGCTGCACGCCGCGCTGATCGGCCTGGGCTACGCCACCCGCGAGGCGGACGAGGCGGTGACCGCGGTCGCCCCGCAGGCCGAGGCGGCCCTCGCCGACGGCGGCGCGCCGCAGGTACCGCAGCTGCTCAAGGCCGCCCTGCAGACCCTGAACCGCGCCCGATGACCACCCCGGCCCGGACCCCGCACCCCCGGCCGTTCGACCACCCCGGCGGCCCGGCCGCCCCGACCCCGCGAGGCAATCCGCAGTGAACTGGGACGACACCGCACCGCCCACCAGCGACGACGCCGCCACGGGCGGGCCCGACCGGCTGGTCGGGGCCGACGCGGACGGCGAGGACACCGCCGTCGAGGCCGCGCTGCGGCCCAAGGACCTGGAGGAGTTCGTCGGCCAGGAGCGGGTGCGCGAACAGCTCGACCTGGTCCTGCGCGCCGCCCGCGCCCGTGGCGCCACCGCCGACCACGTCCTGCTGTCCGGCGCCCCGGGCCTCGGCAAGACCACCCTCTCGATGATCATCGCCGCCGAGATGGGCGCCCCGATCCGGATCACCTCCGGCCCCGCCATCCAGCACGCCGGTGACCTCGCCGCGATCCTCTCCTCCCTCCAGGAGGGCGAGGTCCTCTTCCTCGACGAGATCCACCGGATGTCCCGGCCCGCCGAGGAGATGCTCTACATGGCGATGGAGGACTTCCGCGTCGACGTCATCGTCGGCAAGGGCCCGGGAGCCACCGCCATCCCGCTCGAACTCCCCCCGTTCACCCTGGTCGGCGCCACGACCCGGGCCGGTCTGCTGCCGCCCCCGCTGCGCGACCGCTTCGGCTTCACCGCCCATATGGAGTTCTACGCCCCCGCCGAGCTGGAGCGGGTCATCCACCGCTCGGCCGGGCTGCTGGACGTCGAGATAGATCCCGAGGGCGCCGCGGAGATCGCCGGCCGCTCCCGCGGCACGCCCCGTATCGCCAACCGCCTGCTGCGCCGGGTCCGTGACTACGCCCAGGTGAAGGCCGACGGCCTGATCACCCGCGAGATCGCCTCCCAGGCCCTCGGGGTCTACGAGGTCGACGCCCGCGGCCTGGACCGCCTCGACCGCGCCGTGCTCACGGCCCTGCTCAAGCTGTTCGGCGGCGGCCCGGTCGGCCTGTCCACCCTCGCGGTCGCGGTGGGGGAGGAGCGGGAGACGGTCGAGGAGGTCGCCGAGCCCTTCCTCGTACGGGAAGGACTGCTGGCCAGGACCCCCAGGGGCCGGGTCGCGACCCCGGCGTCCTGGGCCCACCTGGGGCTCGTCCCGCCGCAGCAGCACGGGGGCCCCGGCGGGCAGCAGGGCTTGTTCGGGGCGTGACGGCGCGGGGACTCGCCCGGCCAGGAACTGCGGTGGGATGCTGTGCGTTGTTCCACTGGTGGGGACTCGCCTAGACTCCGCCGATGCCGTTCGTATGGGCGGCATTCCCACCCCGCTCTATGAGACCGCGCAGCAGCGGTCGTGCGAAGGATTTCCGTCCCGTGCCCAATATCGTGACTCTCCTCCCCTTCATTGTCCTCATCGGGGCCATGTTCCTGATGACGCGGTCCGCCAAGAAGAAGCAGCAGGCGGCCGCGCAGATGCGCAATGAAATGCAGGCCGGCACCGGCGTCCGGACGATCGGCGGCATGTACGCCACCGTCAAGGAAGTCCACGAGGACACCGTCCTCCTGGAGGTCGCCCCCGGCGTGCACGCCATTTACGCCAAGAACGCCATCGGCGCCGTGCTCGCGGACGAGGAGTACAACCGCATCCTGGACGGTGCCGACCCGATCCACGGTGACGGGGCGGTCGTCCCGGACGACGCCTCCTCGCTGACCGGCGACGCCGCGGACGCCGACAAGGCCGACAAGATCGACCTGGGCAAGACCGCCGCCCCGGCCGGTGAGCCCGCCGCGGACAAGCCCGCCGCCGACGAGGCGAAGGACGCCGAGCCCGCCGCCGAGGCCAAGGACGCCGTCAAGGCCGACGCCGACGCCGCGAAGGACGACAAGAAGTCCGGCGACGACGCGAAGTAGTCCATCCCCACGGAACCGCGGAGCACGCGGGTATGTCGTGCGCCGCGGTTCCGGGACGGTCTAGGCTCCGGCGGGGGCACGTCCCCACAAGACTTCGTGGCCCCTTGGCCGGTATCCCGGGCCGAGGGGTTGGACAGGGAGATACGAGAAGGTGGCAGCACCGAAGAAGGGCCGCAGGACGCCCGCGAGCCAGGGGCATCCGGGCCGTGCCCTGGTCCTGGTCATCATCGCGATCGTGGGGCTGGTCGGCGGCATGTTCTATGCCGGTTCGCTGACGCCCCGGCTGGGCATCGACCTCGCCGGAGGCACGAGCTTCACGCTCGAGGCCGAGAACATGCCCGGCAAGCCCAACGCGATCAATGAGACCAACATGAAGACCGCCGCCGGGATCATGGACCGGCGGGTCAACGGTCTGGGTGTGTCCGAGACCGAGGTCCAGACGCAGGGCACCAACCACATCATCGTGAACATCCCGCGAGGGACGAACGCGAAGCAGGCCCGTCAGCAGGTCGGCACGACCGCTCAGCTCGGGTTCCGGCCGGTGCTCACCACCACGGCGGGCACCAAGACCCCCGAGCCCAAGCCCAGCCCCTCCAAGAAGCGCGCGAACGACAAGGCCAAGGGCGACAAGGCCGCGGGTGACAAGGCCCAGCAGGAGCCGGGCACCCAGCAGCAGGCCTCGCAGTCGCCGGGCGACAAGCCGACCACCCAGGGCCGTGCGGCGACGGACGCGCTGAAGAAGGCGCCGTCCGCCCAGCCCACCCCCTCCGGTCCGGCCAAGCCCTCCACCCCCGCGGCACCGCCGGCGCCCCCGGGCGCCGCGGAGATCCCGCCGGCCCTCCAGAAGCAGCTCAACGCGCTGGACTGCTCCAGCAAGAAGGGCCGCGCCGCCGCCGGTGAGCGCGCCGCCGGCGCCAAGCCGTCCGAGCCGGTCGTGGCCTGCAAGGACGACGGCACGCAGAAGTACGTGCTCGGCCCGATCGGCGTCGAGGGCACGGACGTCAAGGACGCCAAGGCCGTCTTCGACAGCCAGTCGGCCCAGGGCTGGATCGTCCAGATGGACTTCACCTCCGAGGGCGGCAAGAAGTTCGCGGACGTCACCGGCAAGCTCGCGAGCAAGACGCCGCCGCAGAACCAGTTCGCGATCGTCCTGGACGGCGCGGTGGTCTCCGACCCCCGGGTCAACGAGCGCCTCAACGGCGGCAGCGCCACGATCTCCGGCGGCTTCACCCAGCAGACCGCCGAGGACCTGGGCAACATGCTGTCCTACGGCGCCCTGCCGCTCTCCTTCAAGATCGCCGACGAGACCACGGTCACCGCGGCGCTCGGCGGTGAGCAGCTGCACGCCGGTCTGCTCGCGGGTGCCATCGGCCTGGCGCTGGTCGTGGTCTACCTCGTCGCCTACTACCGCGGGCTGGCGCTGGTCGCGCTGGCGAGTCTGCTGGTCTCGGCGATCCTGACGTACACGATCATGACGTTGCTCGGCCCGACCATCGGGTTCGCGCTGAACCTCCCGGCGGTCTGCGGCGCCATCGTGGCCATCGGTATCACCGCCGACTCGTTCATCGTCTACTTCGAACGCATCCGGGACGAGATCCGCGAGGGCCGCAGTCTGCGCCCGGCCGTCGAGCGCGGCTGGCCACGGGCCCGCCGTACGATCCTGGTCTCCGACTTCGTGTCGTTCCTGGCCGCCGCGGTGCTGTTCATCGTCACCGTCGGCAAGGTGAAGGGCTTCGCGTTCACGCTCGGCCTGACCACCGTCCTCGACGTCGTCGTGGTCTTCTACTTCACCAAGCCCCTGATGACGATCCTGGCCCGGCGGGCGTTCTTCTCCAACGGACACCCCTGGTCCGGCCTTGATCCCAAGCGCCTGGGCGCCAAGCCGCCGCTGCGACGCCGTCGCACCGCCCCCACCCAGACGAAGGAGGCGTGAGATGTCGAAGCTCGGCAACATCGGCGCCCGGCTCTACCGCGGCGAGGTCGGCTACGACTTCATCGGCAAGCGGAAGATCTGGTACAGCCTCTCGATCCTCATCACCATCACGGCCCTCGTCGGCCTGGCGGTGCGCGGTCTGAACATGGGCATCGAGTTCTCCGGCGGCGCGGTCTTCACCACCCCGGAGACGAGAATCTCCGCCCCGCAGGCCCAGCACCACGCCGAGTCCGCGGCCGCCGGCCACCAGGCCGTGGTGCAGAAGCTCGGCGGCGGCGGGCTGCGCATCCAGATCAGCGGTCTGGACACCAAGCAGGCGCTGCCGGTCCAGGAGGAGCTGGCCAAGGACCTGAACATCCCGGTCAAGGACGTCAACACCCAGCTGGTCGGCCCGAGCTGGGGTGAGGAGATCGCCAACAAGGCCTGGCTGGGCCTGGGGATCTTCATGGTCCTCGTGGTGCTCTATCTGGCGATCGCCTTCGAGTGGCGGATGGCGCTCGCCGCCCTGATCGCGCTGATCCACGACCTCACGATCACGGTCGGTGTCTACGCCCTGGTCGGCTTCGAGGTCACCCCCGGCACGGTCATCGGTCTGCTCACGATCCTCGGTTACTCCCTGTACGACACGGTCGTCGTCTTCGACAGCCTCAAGGAAGCCTCCAAGGACCTCACCAAGCAGACCCGCTTCACCTACAGCGAGGTCGCCAACCGCTCGATCAACAGCACCCTGGTGCGCTCCATCAACACCACGGTCGTGGCGCTGCTCCCGGTCGCCGGCCTGCTGTTCGTCGGCGGCGGTTTCCTGGGCGCGGGCATGCTCAACGACATCTCGCTGGCCCTGTTCGTCGGCCTCGCCGCCGGTGCCTACTCGTCGATCTTCATTGCGACCCCGCTGGTCGCCGACCTGAAGAGCCGCGAGCCGCAGATGAAGGCGCTGGCCAAGCGGGTCAAGGCGAAGCGTGCCGCGGCCGCGGCCAAGGACGCGGGCCAGGATGACGCGGAGGACGGCCAGGAGCCCGGCCCCGCCGAGGACGGTGCCGCGGTCGTCGGCCCGCGCCACCAGCCCACCGCCCGTAACCGCGGACGCGGCCGCCCGTCGGGCAAGCGCCGATGAGCGCCCCCGCGGAACTGCGTGAGCTGCTGCTCAGCCGGATCACGGACATCCCGGACCACCCGCAGCCGGGTGTGGTGTTCAAGGACATCACCCCGCTGCTGGCGGACCCGGCCGCGTTCGGCGCGCTGACCGAGGCGTTCGCCGAGCTGTGCGGACGCCACCGGGTGGACAAGATCGTCGGTCTGGAGGCGCGCGGGTTCATACTCGCCGCTCCGGTCGCGGTCCGGGCCGGTGTCGGCTTCGTCCCCGTCCGCAAGGCGGGCAAGCTGCCCGGCAGCACGCTCGGGCAGGCCTACGAGCTGGAGTACGGCACCGCCGAGATCGAGATCCACACCGATGCGCTGGCCCCGGGCGACCGGGTGCTGGTGATCGACGACGTGCTCGCCACCGGCGGCACCGCCGACGCCTCGCTGCAGCTCATCCGCCGCGCCGGCGCCGAGGTCGCGGGCCTGGCCGTGCTGCTGGAGCTGGGCTTTCTCGCCGGGCGGCAGCGGCTGGAGCCGGGCCTGAAGGGCGCTCCGCTGGAGGCCCTGATCACGGTCTGAGCCGTCGCGCACCGCAACTCCGCAGCGGGGGCATCCGGAAGAATCCGGGTGCCCCCGCTGCTGTGTCATGTACGGACCCGTGGCCGCGGGGGAGTTGCGGTCACGGGGTCGATACCATGGCATCCCGGCCCGTACGAGGTTCTGGGGTCCGGAACCGCCTGAGGAGTGCTCTTGCCAGACGAGGCCCAGCCGCTCTCCCCCGGACTGCGTCCGAAGGGAACCGACGCCGCGCGCCCGGACGAGACGAAGCCCAGGGACGGGGCTTCCCCGGACGCGCCCCAGCCCGAGCGGCAGGGCGCGCCCGACGGCACCGCCACGCCCCGCCCGCCCGCCGGCCCGACCTCCGCGTCCCCGGCACCCGCCGAGCGGCCCCGCCCGGCGCCCAGGCCGGGGCCCGCCTCCTCGTCGCAGCCGGCCTCCGCGCCGTCCCGAGCGGCCAAGCCGCCCGCCAACGCCGACCAGCCCGCGGCCGCCAAGCCGCTGCCGCCCGCCCCGGCCGGCCGCTCCGGCTCCCCCAACCGGGTACGGGCCCGCCTCGCCCGGCTGGGCGTGCAGCGCTCCAGCCCGTACAACCCCGTCCTGGAGCCGCTGCTGCGGGCCGTCCGCGGTAACGACCCCAAGATTGAGACCGCCACGCTGCGCCAGGTCGAGCGGGCCTACCAGGTCGCCGAGCGCTGGCACCGCGGCCAGAAGCGCAAGAGCGGCGACCCGTACATCACCCACCCGCTCGCGGTCACCACCATCCTCGCCGAGCTGGGCATGGACCCGGCCACGCTGATGGCGGGCCTGCTGCACGACACCGTCGAGGACACCGAGTACGGCCTGGACACCCTGCGCCGCGACTTCGGCGACCAGGTCGCGCTGCTGGTCGACGGCGTCACCAAGCTCGACAAGGTCAAGTTCGGCGAGGCCGCGCAGGCCGAGACCGTCCGCAAGATGGTCGTCGCGATGGCCAAGGACCCGCGGGTCCTGGTGATCAAGCTCGCCGACCGGCTGCACAACATGCGCACCATGCGCTACCTCAAGCGGGAGAAGCAGGAGAAGAAGGCCCGCGAGACGCTGGAGATCTACGCTCCGCTCGCCCACCGCCTGGGCATGAACACCATCAAGTGGGAGCTGGAGGACCTCGCCTTCGCGATCCTCTACCCCAAGATGTACGACGAGATCGTGCGGCTGGTCGCCGAGCGGGCGCCCAAGCGCGACGAGTATCTGGCCATAGTGACCGACGAGGTCCAGGCCGATCTGCGGTCCGCCCGCATCAAGGCCACCGTCACCGGCCGCCCCAAGCACTACTACAGCGTCTACCAGAAGATGATCGTGCGCGGCCGCGACTTCGCCGAGATCTACGACCTGGTGGGCATCCGCGTCCTCGTCGACACCGTCCGCGACTGCTACGCCGCCCTCGGCACCATCCACGCGCGATGGAACCCGGT
This sequence comes from Streptomyces sp. NPDC001219, assembly GCF_053597915.1. Lineage (NCBI taxonomy): Bacteria > Bacillati > Actinomycetota > Actinomycetes > Kitasatosporales > Streptomycetaceae > Streptomyces > Streptomyces sp. NPDC001219. Next base: position 12,151 of record NZ_JBSFJF010000030.1, read on the forward strand.
CCCCGGCCGGTTCAAGGACTACATCGCGATGCCGAAGTTCAACATGTACCAGTCGCTGCACACCACGGTGATCGGCCCCAGCGGCAAGCCCGTCGAGCTGCAGATCCGTACCTTCGACATGCACCGCCGCGCGGAGTACGGCATCGCCGCGCACTGGAAGTACAAGCAGGAAGCGGTCGCGGGCGCCTCCAAGATCCGTACGGATATCCCGAAGAACGCCGGCAAGGGCCAGGACACCGTCAACGACATGGCCTGGCTGCGGCAGTTGCTCGACTGGCAGAAGGAGACCGAGGACCCGGGCGAGTTCCTGGAGTCGCTGCGCTTCGACCTGTCCCGCAACGAGGTCTTCGTCTTCACGCCGAAGGGCGACGTCATAGCACTGCCGGCCGGCGCCACCCCCGTCGACTTCGCGTACGCGGTACACACCGAGGTCGGCCACCGCACGATAGGCGCTCGGGTCAACGGCCGCCTCGTCCCGCTCGAATCGACCCTGGACAACGGCGACTTGGTGGAGGTCTTCACCTCCAAGGCGACGGGTGCCGGGCCGTCCCGCGACTGGCTGGGCTTCGTCAAGTCCCCGCGCGCCCGCAACAAGATCCGCGGCTGGTTCTCCAAGGAGCGCCGCGACGAGGCGATCGAGCAGGGCAAGGACGCCATCGCGCGCGCCATGCGCAAGCAGAACCTGCCGATCCAGCGGATTCTGACCGGCGACTCGCTGGTGACCCTGGCGCACGAGATGCGCTACCCCGACATCTCCTCGCTGTACGCCGCGATCGGCGAGGGCCATGTCGCCGCGCAGGGCGTCGTCCAGAAGCTGGTGCAGGCGCTCGGCGGCCAGGACGAGGCCACCGAGGACATCGCCGAGTCGACCCCGATCCGGCCGCGCTCCAAGCGCCGTTCCAGCGCCGACCCCGGTGTGGTCGTCAAGGGCGTCGACGATGTGTGGGTCAAGCTGGCCCGCTGCTGTACGCCGGTGCCGGGCGACCCCATCATCGGCTTCGTCACCCGCGGCAACGGCGTCTCGGTGCACCGCGCCGACTGTGTCAACGTCGACTCGCTGTCCCGGCAGCCGGAGCGGATTCTCGACGTCGAGTGGGCGCCCACCCAGTCCTCGGTCTTCCTGGTCGCCATCCAGGTCGAGGCGCTGGACCGCTCCCGGCTCCTCTCGGACGTCACCCGGATTCTGTCCGACCAGCACGTCAACATCCTCTCGGCGGCCGTCCAGACCTCCCGCGACCGCGTCGCCACCTCCCGCTTCACCTTCGAGATGGGCGACCCCAAGCACCTGGGTCACGTCCTGAAGGCCGTACGGAGCGTGGAGGGCGTGTACGACGTGTACCGGGTGACATCGGCCCGCCGACCGTAGGCGCACACGAAAGGGCCCCGGTACGCACGTACCGGGGCCCTTCTCGTATCAGGCACCTCAGCCACCAACTGAGGAACCAGGCGGCGATCAGCCACCACCGCGAGAGCGGCGGCGGTTCACCGCACCATCAACCGCCGAACTCCTCCAGGCCCTTGAGCGCCTGGTCCAGCAGCGCCTTGCGGCCCTCCAGCTCCCGGCCGAGCTTGTCGGCCTTGGCGTTGTTGCCCGCCGCCCGTGCCGTGTCGATCTGCTTCTCCAGCTTGTCGACCGCGTCCTGGAGCTGGCCGGTCAGCCCCGCGGCACGGGCCCGCGCCTCGGGGTTCGTCCGGCGCCACTCGCTCTCCTCGGCCTCCTGGATGGCCCGCTCGACGGCGTGCATCCGGCCCTCGATCTTCGGGCGGGCGTCGCGCGGGACATGGCCGATGGCTTCCCACCGCTCATTGATCGAGCGGAACGCCGCCCGCGCCGCCTTCAGGTCCGAGACGGGGAGCAGCTTCTCGGCCTCGACGGCCAGCTCCTCCTTGCGGGTCAGGTTCTCCCGCTGCTCGGCGTCGCGCTCCGCGAAGACCTCGCTGCGCGCCTGGAAGAAGATGTCCTGGGCGCCGCGGAAGCGGTTCCACAGGTCGTCCTCGTGCTCGCGCTGGGCACGTCCGGCGGCCTTCCAGTCCGTCATCAGCTCGCGGTAGCGGGCCGCGGTGGCCCCCCAGTCCGTCGACTTCGACAGCGCCTCGGCCTCGGCGACCAGCTTCTCCTTGGCCTTACGGGAGTCCTCGCGCTGGGCGTCCAACGAGGCGAAGTGCGCCTTGCGCCGCTTGGAGAACGCCGAGCGGGCGTGCGAGAAGCGGTGCCACAGCTCGTCGTCCGTCTTCCGGTCGAGCCGCGGCAGGCCCTTCCAGGTGTCGACCAGCGCGCGCAGCCGCTCGCCGGCCGCCCGCCACTGCTCACTGGCCGCCAGCTCCTCGGCCTCGGCGACCAGCTTCTCCTTGGCGTGCCGGGCCTCGTCGCTCTGCCGCGCCTTCTGCGCCTTGCGCTCCTCGCGGCGCGCCTCCACGGCCTCGACGAGCTTGTCGAGCCGCTTCTTCAGCGCCTCCAGATCGCCCACCGCGTGGTGTTCGTCGACCTGGGTGCGCAGATGCTCGATCGCGGTCGTGGCGTCCTTCGCCGACAGGTCGGTGGTCTTGACCCGGCGCTCGAGGAGGCCGATCTCGACGACCAGGCCCTCATACTTGCGCTCGAAGTAGGCGAGGGCCTCCTCGGGAGTGCCCGCCTGCCACGATCCGACGACCTGCTCGCCGTCGGCGGTACGCACGTACACGGTCCCCGTCTCGTCGACGCGGCCCCATGGGTCGCTGCTCACAGCGCCTCCTCCACATGATGCCGACGAGGGCGTGCGGCCCCCCCGGCATCGTCCACAGTTTCTGTCCGGCAGAGCCGCGCCCTGACCGGTCCGACGGGCTGAATTGCGGGTGAGGGTGAGCCGTCGGACAGGCACCCTACACAACGCCAATCTAGGCGACCGGCGGTCGGCTGTCCGCATCCAGCACGACCGAAATTCCGAGGTTCGGACCGCGAGTGCCACCGCACCGCCCCAGGTCGCCCGGCAGGTCAGGACTTGTTGACGGATGCCTTGTCGATCACGACGGTGGCGTTCGGCGCGGTATTGCCGGTCTGCGGGTCGGGCGTCGAACCGGCCTTGGCGATCTTCTTCAGCACGTCCATACCGCCGGTGACGGTGCCGAACGGTGTGTAGTTCGGGGGCAGCTTGCTGTCCTGGTAGACGAGGAAGAACTGGCTGCCGCCCGAGTCACGGGTCTTCTCGCTCCGGCCGTCGTAGCGGTTGGCCATCGCGACGGTGCCCGCCGGATAGACACCGCCCTTGAGCCGGGGGTCCTTGAGGTTCTCGTCCGGGAGGGTGTAGCCGGGGGTGCCCTGGCCGGTGCCCTTCGGGTCGCCGCACTGCAGGACGTAGATGTTCTGGTCGACCAGGCGGTGGCACCTGCTGTGGTCGAAGTAGCCCTGACCGGCCAGGAAGGCGAAGGAGTTGACCGTATGCGGTGCCTTGCCGGCGTCCAGCCTCAGCTCGATGGCGCCGCAGGTCGTCGCCAGCTTCGCGGTGTAGGAGGCCGAGGTGTCGACGGACATCGCCGGCTCCTTCTTCCAGGTCTTGGCGGAGGGGCTGCCCTTGGCGGGGCGGTCGCAGGGGTCCGGCGCCCTGGAGGGGGACGGAGGTGCCGCCGCCCGGTCGGCGTCGTCGTCCCGGCCGGTCAGTCCGGCGGAGACGTAGGCGGTGAGACCGGCTGCCAGGACGACGGCCAGGACCGACGCGAGGACCACATTGCGGCGTTTGGTCCTGCGCTGTTCCACGGACCGCCGTTGCTGCCGGCGCTCGTACTTCTCCCTGGCGAGCTGCCGTCTCCGCTGATCTCTGCTGACCACCGGTCGTCTCCTTCGTCCGATCACCGATCGCTGTCGTCCGCCGTGGCCGTACCGTATCCGGGTTCGCCCTGCCGGGAGTCCCGCCGGTAGGCTCTGGAGCTGCTGAGATGTTCCGGGAGCGGTCCCGCGGACCGACCCTCACCACCGACCTTTAAGGACGAACGTGCTGATTGCCGGGTTCCCCGCCGGGGCCTGGGGCACCAATTGCTACTTGGTCGCCCCCGCCGCCGGCGAGGAGTGCGTCATCATCGACCCGGGCCACCAGGCCGCCCAAGGAGTCGAGGACGCCGTCGCGAAGCATCGGCTCAAGCCCGTCGCGGTCGTTCTGACCCATGGCCACATCGACCATGTCGCCTCCGTGGTCCCGGTGTGCGGCGCGCACGACGTCCCGGCCTGGATTCACCCCGAGGACCGCTTCATGATGAGCGACCCGGAGAAGGCCCTCGGCCGCTCCATCGGTCAGCAGCTCATGGGCGAACTCACCGTGGGGGAGCCGGACGACGTCAAGGAGCTGAGCGACGGTGCCGCCCTGGAACTCGCCGGGATGGAGTTCTCCGTCGCGCACGCCCCGGGCCATACCAAGGGGTCGGTGACGTTCCGGATGCCCGAGCAGGCCGACATTCCGCCGGTCTTCTTCTCGGGCGACCTGCTGTTCGCCGGCTCCATCGGACGCACCGACCTGCCGGGCGGCGACCACGCCGAGATCCTGCAGTCGCTGGCGCGTGTGTGCCTGCCGCTGGAGGACTCCACCGTCGTCCTGTCCGGCCACGGCCCCCAGACCACCATCGGCCGCGAGCGCGCCACCAACCCCTTCCTCCGGGAAGTGGCCGCCGGCCTCGGAGACGGCTTCAGTGCCCCTCCGCGACGAGGAATGTGACGAGAGCTTCCGTGAGCACCTTCAAGGCCCCCAAGGGCACCTACGACCTCATTCCGCCGCAGTCCGCCACCTATCTCGCGGTGCGCGAGGCGATCTCCGCGCCGCTGAGGAACTCCGGCTACGGCTACATCGAGACGCCCGGCTTCGAGAACGTCGAGCTGTTCGCGCGCGGTGTCGGTGAGTCCACCGACATCGTGACCAAGGAGATGTACGCCTTCGAGACCAAGGGCGGCGACCGGCTGGCGCTGCGCCCCGAGGGCACCGCGTCCGTGCTGCGCGCCGCACTGGAGGCCAACCTCCACAAGGCCGGCAACCTCCCGGTCAAGCTCTGGTACTCCGGCTCGTACTACCGCTACGAGCGCCCGCAGAAGGGCCGTTACCGCCACTTCTCCCAGGTCGGCGCCGAGGCCATCGGTGCCGAAGACCCGGCGCTGGACGCCGAGTTGATCATCCTGGCCGACCAGGCCTACCGCGCGCTGGGCCTGCGGAACTTCCGCATCCTGCTCAACTCCCTGGGCGACAAGGAGTGCCGCCCCGTCTACCGCGCCGCGCTGCAGGACTTCCTGCGCGGGCTCGACCTGGACGAGGACACCCGGCGCCGGGTCGACATCAACCCGCTGCGCGTCCTGGACGACAAGCGCGAGGCCGTGCAGAAGCAGCTCGACGGGGCGCCCCGGCTCCGCGACTACCTCTGCGAGGCCTGCAAGGCGTACCACGAGCAGGTGCGCGAGCTGCTGACCGCGGCGGGCGTGACCTTCGAGGACGACGAGAAGCTGGTCCGCGGCCTGGACTACTACACCCGCACCACCTTCGAGTTCGTCCACGACGGCCTCGGCTCGCAGTCCGCGGTGGGCGGCGGCGGCCGCTACGACGGCCTCTCCGAGATGATCGGCGGCCCCGCGCTGCCGTCCGTCGGCTGGGCGCTGGGCGTCGACCGCACGGTGCTGGCGCTGGAGGCGGAGGGCATCACGCTCGACATCCCCGCCGCCACCGCCGTCTACGCCGTCCCGCTGGGCGAGGAGGCCCGCCGGGTGCTGTTCGGCGTGGTCACCGAGCTGCGGCGGTCCGGTGTCGCCACGGACTTCGCGTTCGGCGGCAAGGGCCTGAAGAACGCCATGAAGTCCGCCAACCGCTCCGGCGCGCGGCTGGCCCTGGTGGCCGGCGAGCGGGACCTGGCCGAGGGCGTGGTCCAGCTCAAGAACCTGGAGAGCGGTGAGCAGACCGCGGTCGCGCTGGACGCCGTGGCCGAGGAGGTCCGGCGCACGCTGGGCTGAGGCCGCGGCGCGGCGCGCACCCCGAGGGGCCCGGACGGCGATCGGCCGGCCGGGCCCCTCGGGCGTTACCGGGCCCCGCCGTGCCGCCGGGCGTCCGGTGTCAACGCCGAGCCGCGTGTTCATCCCGGCGGAGGGTTTCCGCACGGCCGCACCGGTGTGCACGGACCGCCGGTACGCGGACGGGCCGGGCGGAACGCGGCACAAGCTGAGAGAACGCTGTGAGCGGGGCATCCGTCTTTATGCTCATCGCACAGTGGTTCATGGTGGAGTTGGGGCAGAATGAACGGCGGGGCCGTGACCGGGCCCGTGCCAGCCCCTACTCCCGAGGGATCGACGGAACTCCGATATGACGACGACAGCGCTGGACGACGTGTCCACCGACGACGACCGCGCGCGCGGCACGGGCACGATCGGCTCGGGTCGCGGTTTCGCGGTGCTCCTGGTGATCACCGGAGCGCTGGGTCTGCTCGCGTCCTGGGTCATCACCCTGGACAAGATCGAGTTGCTGAAGGACCCGCACTACAAGCCGGCCTGCAGCCTCAACCCGATCATCTCCTGCGGCAACATCATGCAGAGCCCGCAGGCGGAGGTCTTCGGCTTCCCGAACCCGGTCGCCGGTCTGGTCGCCTTCGGCGTGGTCATCGGGGTCGGCATGGCCCTGCTGGCCGGCGCCCGCTTCCGCCGCTGGTACTGGATCGGACTGAACGTCGGCACGCTGCTCGGCACGGTCTTCTGCATGTGGCTGATGTCCCAGTCGCTGTACGTCATCAACTCGCTGTGCCTGTGGTGCACGCTGACGTGGCTGATCACGATCCTGATGTTCTGGTACACCACCGTGCACAACCTCAAGCACGGGATCATCCCGGCCCCCGACGGGCTGCGCCGGGCCGTGCTGGAGTTCCACTGGGTCGTCCCGGTGCTCTGGTACGGCGTGATCGCGCTGCTGATCCTCACCAAGTGGTGGACGTACTGGAGCAGCCTCATCTGAGCCCCGCCCGACGCGCTGCCCGCGCCCCGGCCCGTCCTGACGGCGGCCGGGGCGTTGTCAGTGGGGTGGCTTAGGCTCGTGATCGTGGAGCCCGACCTGTTCACCGCCGCTGCCGAAGACCGCCAGGAGAAGGACCCCGCCGGGTCCCCGCTCGCCGTCCGGATGCGCCCGCGCACCCTCGACGAAGTCGTGGGCCAGCAGCATCTGCTCAAGCCGGGCTCGCCGCTGCGCCGGCTCGTCGGCGAGGGCGGTGGGGGGCCCGCCGGCCCGTCGTCGGTGTTCCTGTGGGGGCCGCCGGGCATCGGCAAGACGACCCTGGCGTATGTCGTCAGCCAGGCGACGAACAAGCGCTTCGTGGAGCTCTCGGCGATCACGGCGGGGGTCAAGGAGGTCCGCGCGGTCATCGACGGCGCGCGGCGCGCCTCGGGCGGCTACGGCAAGGAGACCGTCCTCTTCCTCGACGAGATCCACCGTTTCAGCAAGGCCCAGCAGGACTCCCTGCTGCCGGCCGTGGAGAACCGCTGGGTCACCCTGATCGCCGCGACGACCGAGAACCCGTACTTCTCGGTGATCTCGCCGCTGCTGTCCCGCTCCCTGCTGCTGACCCTCGAACCGCTGACGGACGACGATCTGCGCGGCCTGCTGCGGCGCGCGCTGACCGACGCGCGCGGGCTGGCGGGTGCGGTGACCCTCCCCGAGGACACCGAGGGGCATCTGCTGCGGATCGCGGGCGGCGACGCCCGGCGCGCGCTGACGGCCCTGGAGGCGGGGGCCGGTTCCGCGCTGGCCAAGGGCGAGAAGGAGATCACCCTCCAGACGCTGGAGGAGTCCGTCGACCGGGCGGCGGTCAAGTACGACCGGGACGGCGACCAGCACTACGACGTCGCCAGCGCACTGATCAAGTCCATCCGGGGCTCGGACGTCGACGCCGCGCTGCACTACCTGGCGCGCATGATCGAGGCGGGGGAGGACCCGCGGTTCATCGCCCGCCGGCTGATGATCTCGGCGAGCGAGGACATCGGGCTGGCCGATCCGACGGCCCTGCAGACCGCGGTCGCCGCGGCCCAGGCCGTGGCGATGATCGGCTTCCCGGAGGCGCGGATCACGCTGAGCCAGGCCACCATCGCGCTCGCCCTGGCGCCGAAGTCGAACGCCGCCTACATGGCCATCGACGCCGCCCTGGCGGACGTCCGGGCCGGCCGGGCGGGCGCGGTGCCGCTCCATCTGCGCGACGGCCACTACAAGGGCGCCCAGAAGCTCGGCCACGGCCAGGGCTACCGCTATCCGCACGACCTGCCGGGCGGTATCGCGGCCCAGCAGTACGCCCCGGACGAGGTGCACGGCACGCGCTATTACGAGCCCACCCGCCATGGTGCGGAGGCGCGCTACGCCGATGTCGTCGAGCGAGTACGGGTCCGGCTGCGTACGGACTCCGGCGAGAGCACCGCCGAGTAGCGGGACGGCCGGGCGGCGGCCGTCCGCTACCCGGCCGCGGCCTCGAAGAGGCGGTGCATCGCCCGCCGCAGCTCGGCCACGTCCCGTACGGGCTCGGGGAAGTCGAACCGTGCGTCGAAGGAGCGCTGCTCGGCGTCGGTGAAGCGCACCCGCAGCCCGAAGCGGTCCAGGCTCACCGGCACGGCCCGGTCGCGCAGCCCGCAGACCTCCCCGCGGTTGCCCAGCAGGGTGCACAGCCCGCGAACCTGCTCGCTGTGCGCGGCGTGCAGATGCTGCAGCAGCTCCGCCTCGTGGAGGATCAGCGGGTCCGGAGCCGCTTCGGCGAAGTCGTCCGGCTCGACGGACTCGGCGCCCCACAGGTCGTCCACCGCGCCCTCGCCGACTTCCAGGCGCAGCATCATCCAGGCGGTCCGCCCGTAGAGGCCCGGGGCGGGCTCCGGCTGGAGCGCCTCGCCGATGCCGAGCAGCTCGCCGACCGGGTGCCGCTCGGCGAGCAGCATCGCCGCCTCGGCACGCTGCTCGTTGCGTACGGGGGTGAGCCAGCCGGCCACCCAGGCCCGTCCACGGATGCGATGGGGCACCGAAACGGGTGCAACATCCGTGATCTCCATCACGGCCGTGAGGTCGTCGTCCTGGGCGTGTGCCGCCGCCCGAGCCGCCGCAGAGTCCCCGGAAACCAGCAACAGCACGTCTCCGTCGGGTGTCACGGTCCGGCAGACCGGTGCCGAGAGTCCGGTCTCGTCGGGGTCCTCGACACCGGGGACACTCAGAGACGCCATACCATTGGACTCGACGAGGGTTCGTATGCGCTCGGCGGCGGTGGGCTGCTGGGCGCCTTCCACGGGACGCGGCTGACCCGACTCGGTGCGGTGTGCACTGGGCAGGGGGATCCCCGGTCGAAACATGCGTTCTCCTCGCGCTAAGGTAAGCCTCACCTAACTTACATGGAGGAACGTTCCACGTGAACCAGTCGCGTCCCAAGGTCAAGAAGTCCCGCGCGCTCGGCATCGCGCTGACGCCGAAGGCCGTCAAGTACTTCGAGGCCCGTCCCTACCCGCCCGGCGAGCACGGCCGTGGCCGCAAGCAGAGCAGTGACTACAAGGTCCGTCTGCTCGAGAAGCAGCGCCTGCGTGCGCAGTACGACATCAGCGAGCGCCAGATGGCGCGTGCCTACGACCGCGCTCGGAAGGTCGAAGGCAAGACCGGCGAAGCGCTGATCATCGAGCTTGAGCGCCGTCTGGACGCGCTCGTCCTGCGTTCGGGCATCGCCCGCACGATCTACCAGGCCCGCCAGATGGTCGTCCACGGCCACATCTCGGTGAACGACCGCAAGGTCGACAAGCCGTCCTTCCGCGTCCGCCCCGGCGACGTCGTGATGGTCCGCGAGCGCAGCCGCGAGAAGCACCCCTTCCAGGTCGCGCGTGAGGGTGGCTACGCCCCCGACGGCGAGACCCCGCGCTACATCGAGGTCAACCTGCAGGCTCTGGCGTTCCGCCTCGACCGGGACCCGAACCGCAAGGAGATCCCGGTAATCTGCGACGAGCAGCTCGTCGTCGAGTACTACGCCCGCTAAGCACCACCGCAGGCGCAGCACCACGCTCAGCCCGCCGTCTCCCCGCCGCTCGCGGAGGGGGAGGCGGCGGGCTCGTGCGTTCCCGGCGGCGCGATCCGTACGGAGCGGTGCCGGGCGGGCACCGGGCCGGCGGGCCGCAGCACCCGGGCCACCGCCGCGTCCAGGCCGAGGCGCTCGCCCGTACGCAGGGCACGCCCGTACCGCTCGGCCCCCAGCCGCTGCCGCGCCTGCTCCTCGCACTCGGCGTGCGGCCCCCGGAAGTGGCGCGAACCGAACAGCGGCAGCCCCACCGAGGGCCAGATCCGACCCGCGGCGCCCTGGAGCACCGCTGCCTCCTCCGCGTCCCCCTCGCCGAGCGTCACCGTCGCCAGCAGTTCGAGTGCCAGCACCACGCCCAGCAGGTCGTGGAAGGTGTGGTGGACGGCCAGCGACTCCACCAGCAGGGCCCGGGCCCGCCCGCCGTCGCCCCGCGACCAGGCCGCGTACGCCAGCACGAACTGGGCGTACGCCCGGGTCCAGCGCTCCCCGTGGTCCTCACACACCTCCAGCACGTCCTCGCACAGCCGCACCGCGTCCGCCGGCTCGCCCCGGAAGGCCACCGCCATCGCCAGCTCGACCTGCGCCAGCAGCACCGTGCCGTTCAGCTCGCCGATCTCCCGGTAGCGCCGCACCGCCCCGCGCAGCAGCTCCTCGGCGCGCGGCATGTCGTCGCAGACCAGCGCCAGACAGCCGGTGCGGTGCAGCGCGTACGCGGCGGCGGTGGCGTTGCCGGTCCGCTCGGCCTCGTCGCGGCACTCCTGGAGCACCCCCAGGGCGCCGACCGTGTCCCCCTGGATCAGCGCGACATAGCCGGCCACCCACAGCGCCTTCAGCCGTGCGTCGTCGTGGTCGCTCTCCAGCTCCAGGGCCCGGTCCAGCCAGTGCCGGCCCTCGGAGAGCCGGCCGCAGCCCACCCAGTAGAACCACAGGGTGCCCGCCAGGTACTGGCCCAGGTGCGTCTCGGCGGGGCACTCCAGGCTCTGCTCCAGCGCCACCCGCAGATTGGGCAGTTCGGCGTCGATCCGGGCCGCGATCTCCGCCTGCCGGGAGCTGAACCAGTCCAGTTCGCACCAGGTGGCCAGCCCCAGGTACCAGTCGCGGTGCCGGCGCCGCAGCCGGTCGCCGTCCTGCGTCGCCGCCAGCCAGCCCGCGCCGTAGGCCCGTACGGTGTCCAGCATCCGGTAGCGCACCCCGGCCGGGGTCTCCTCCCGCACCAGCACCGACTGGGCGACCAACTCCGCGATGACGTCGAGGAGTCCGGCGGCCGGCAGCTCCGGGCCCGAGCAGACGTACTCGGCGGCCTCCAGGTCGAACTGCCCGGCGAAGACCGACAGCCGCGCCCACAGCAGCCGCTCCTCGGGCGTGCACAGCTCATGGCTCCAGCCGATCGCGGTGCGCAGCGTCTGATGGCGCGGCAGGGCCCCGCGGGCGGTACCGGTCAGCAGCCGGAAGCGGTCGTCGAGCCGGTGCAGCACCTGGTCGACGGAGAGCGCGCGCAGCCGTCCGGCGGCCAGCTCCAGTGCCAGCGGAATGCCGTCCAGCCGCTCGCACAGCTCGGTGACCGCCGGCTCGTCGGCCTCCTCGACGGTGAAGCCGCCGAGCACGGCGGCGGCGCGGTCGGTGAACAGGGCCGTCGCATCGGCGGAGTTCAGCGGTGCCAGGGCGAGGTTCCGCTCGCCGGTCAGCCCGAGCGGCCGCCGGCCGGCGGCCAGCACCCGCAGTCCGGGGGCGCGGCGCAGCAACTCCGCGGTCAGCTCGGCGCAGGCGTCGACCAGCTGCTCGTAGCCGTCCAGGACGAGCAGCAGTTCCCGGCCGGCGAGGTGGTCGCAGAGCGCGGCGCGCACCGGTCGGCCGGTGCGGTCGGCCGGTGCCAGCGCCTCGGCGACGGTGTGGTCCAGGAGGTGCGGCTCCCGCAGGGAATCCAGTTCGACCAGCCACACCCCATCGCAGAAGCGATCCTGCAAGATCGCTGCGCTATGGCGGGCGAGCCGTGACTTGCCGACGCCGCCGAGGCCGGTGAGCGTCACCAGCCGGTCCGACTCCAGCTGCCGCGCCAGCGCGGCCAGTTCGTCGTCGCGGCCGATGAAGCGGTTGAGTTCCGCGGGGAGGTTCCCCGGCCGGCCCGGCGCCCGCAGGCGCTCGCTGGACGGGCGGGAGACGGGGCCGGGGCGCGTGAGGCGTCGCATGGCACACGGAGCGTACTCGGCAGGATGCGGACCGTACAATCACGCCGCCGGATTCCTCCCGCGCCCGCCCCGCGCCACCGGGAACGGGGTACGGACGCACAGTCACGGCGCGATAAGGTCAAGGTTGCCGTTCGAGCAGGACGAGAAGCAGACCGAACCAGTCGGAGAGTGGTGCCAACGTGTCCGGTGGAGAGGTGGCCGGGATTCTCGTGGCCGTCTTCTGGGCGATCCTTGTGTCGTTCCTCGCCCTGGTGCTGGTGAGGCTCGCACAGACGCTCAAGGCGACCACCAAGATGGTGGCCGAGGTGTCCGAGCAGGCCGTACCCCTCCTCGCCGACGCCTCCGCGACGGTCCGCTCCGCGCACACCCAGCTGGCCCGCGTCGATGCCATCGCCGCCGACGTCCAAGAGGTCACCGCCAACGCCTCCGCGCTCTCCTCGACCGTGTCCTCCGCCTTCGGCGGACCGCTGGTCAAGGTGGCGGCGTTCGGCTACGGCGTGCGCCGCGCGATCGGCAAGAAGGGCGAGCCGGAGCCGCAGCGCACCGTCGTCCCCGGCCGTATCCTGCCCGGCGCCCGCCGTGGCGGGCGCCGCAACCGTCGCTCCAAGGACTGATCACAGCGATGTTCCGCCGCGCATTCTGGTTCACCACCGGCGCCGCCGCCGGCGTGTGGGCCACCAACAAGGTCCACCGCAAGCTGCGCAAGCTGCAGCCCGACAGCCTCGCCGCACAGGCCGCGGACAAGGCCGTCGAGACCGGACACCGGCTGCGCCAATTTGCATTGGACGTACGCACCGGAATGGCGGACCGTGAAGAACAGCTGCACGACGCCCTGGGGCTCGGCGAGCCGAACGAGGTGCGCGAGCTGCCCGCTCCGCGCCGCGCGGTACTCGAACCGCAGTACCGAACCACGAGAACAACCGGACACACCGGTCTGACCGGACCGACTGGAAAAGAGGACCACTGATGGAGTCGGCTGAAATCCGCCGCCGCTGGCTGCGCTTCTTCGAAGAGCGTGGGCACACCGTCGTGCCGTCGGCGTCGCTCATCGCGGACGACCCGACGCTGCTGCTCGTCAACGCGGGCATGGTCCCCTTCAAGCCGTACTTCCTCGGCGAGGTCAAGCCGCCCGCCCCGCGCGCCACCAGCGTCCAGAAGTGCGTGCGCACGCCGGACATCGAAGAGGTCGGCAAGACCACCCGGCACGGCACGTTCTTCCAGATGTGCGGCAACTTCTCCTTCGGCGACTACTTCAAGGAAGGCGCCATCACGTACGCCTGGGAGCTGCTGACCGGCTCCCAGGCCGACGGCGGCTACGGCCTCGACCCCGAGAAGCTCTGGATCACCGTCTACCTCGACGACGACGAGGCCGAGCGCATCTGGCACGAGGTCGTCGGGGTGCCCAAGGAGCGCATCCAGCGCCTGGGCAAGAAGGAGAACTACTGGTCCATGGGCGTCCCGGGCCCCTGCGGCCCGTGCTCCGAGATCAACTACGACCGCGGCCCGGAGTTCGGTGTCGAGGGCGGCCCGGCCGTCAACGACGAGCGGTACGTGGAGATCTGGAACCTGGTCTTCATGCAGTACGAGCGCGGCGCGGGCACCGGCAAGGAGGACTTCGAGATCCTCGGCGAGCTGCCCAGCAAGAACATCGACACCGGCCTCGGCCTCGAGCGCCTGGCGATGATCCTGCAGGACGTCCCGAACATGTACGAGACGGACACCCTGCGCGTCGTCATCGACAAGGCCACCGAGCTGACCGGCGTCCACTACGGCACCTCCCACGACAGCGACGTCTCGCTGCGCGTGGTCGCCGACCACATCCGTACGTCCACGATGCTCATCGGCGACGGCGTCACCCCCGGCAACGAGGGCCGCGGCTACGTGCTGCGCCGCATCATGCGCCGCGCCATCCGCAACATGCGGCTGCTCGGCGCCAGCGGACTGGTCGTCGGCGAGCTGCTGGACGTGGTCATCAAGACCATGGGCCAGCAGTACCCGGAGCTGCTGGAGGACCGCCGCCGCATCGAGACGGTCGCCCTCGCCGAGGAGGCCGCCTTTGTCAAGACGCTGAAGGCCGGCACCAACATCCTCGACACCGCCGTCACCGACACCAAGGCCGCCGGCTCCGCGGTCCTGCCCGGCGACAAGGCCTTCCTGCTCCACGACACCTGGGGCTTCCCGATCGACCTCACCCTCGAAATGGCCGCCGAACAGGGCCTGTCGGTGGACGAGGACGGCTTCCGGCGTCTGATGAAGGAGCAGCGGGAGCGCGCCAAGGCCGACGCCCAGGCCAAGAAGAGCGGCCACGCCGACCTGTCGGCCTACCGTGAGGTCGCCGACAAGTCCGGTGCCACGGAGTTCACCGGCTACAGCGCCACCGAGGGCGAGTCTGCCATCGTCGGCCTGTTGGTCAACGGTGTCCCGGCCCCCGCCGCCCACGAGGGCGACGAGGTCGAGGTCGTCCTGGACCGCACCCCCTTCTACGCCGAGGGCGGCGGCCAGCTCGCCGACACCGGCCGGATCAGGCTGGACTCCGGCGCCGTCGTCGAGGTCCGCGACGTCCAGCAGCCGGTGCCCGGTGTCACGGTCCACAAGGGCGCCGTCCAGGTCGGCGAGGTGGTGCTCGGCTCCGCCGCGTACGCCACCATCGACGTCACCCGCCGGCGCGCCATCGCCCGTGCCCACAGCGCCACCCACCTCACCCACCAGGCGCTGCGCGACGCCCTGGGCCCGACGGCCGCCCAGGCCGGTTCGGAGAACTCCCCGGGCCGCTTCCGCTTCGACTTCGGCTCGCCGGCCGCCGTGCCCGGCGGAGTCCTCACGGACGTCGAGCAGAAGATCAACGAGGTGCTCTCCCGCGAGCTCGACGTGCACGCCGAGGTCATGAGCATGGAGGACGCCAAGAAGCAGGGCGCCATCGCCGAGTTCGGCGAGAAGTATGGCGACCGCGTCCGGGTCGTCACCATCGGCGACTTCTCCAAGGAGCTGTGCGGCGGCACCCACGTCCACAACACCGCCCAGCTGGGTCTGGTGAAGCTGCTCGGCGAGTCGTCCATCGGCTCCGGCGTCCGCCGGGTCGAGGCCCTGGTCGGCGTGGACGCCTACAAGTTCCTGGCCCGTGAGCACACCGTCGTCTCGCAGCTCACCGAGCTGGTCAAGGGCCGCCCGGAGGAGCTGCCGGAGAAGATCTCCGGGGTCCTGGCCAAGCTGAAGGACGCCGAGAAGGAGATCGAGCGGTTCCGCGCCGAGAAGGTGCTGCAGGCCGCCGCCGGGCTGGCCGAGGGCGCCAAGGACGTCCGCGGGGTGGCGCTGGCCGCCGGGCAGGTCCCGGACGGCACCTCCGCCGACGACCTGCGCAAGCTGGTGCTGGACGTCCGCGGCCGCATCCAGGGCGACCGTGCCGTCGTCGTGGCGCTGTTCTCGGTCGCCAACGGCCGCCCGGTGACGGTGATCGCCACCAACGAGGCCGCCCGCGAGCGCGGCATCAAGGCCGGTGACCTGGTCCGTACCGCCGCCAAGACGCTCGGTGGCGGGGGCGGCGGCAAGCCGGACGTCGCCCAGGGCGGCGGTCAGAACCCCGCCGCGGTGCCCGAGGCCATCGGGGCCGTCGAGCGCCTCGTCGCCGAGGCGGCCTGACGCACGTGACAGAGATGCGACGTGGCCGGCGCCTCGCCGTGGATGTCGGGGACGCCCGTATCGGGGTCGCCTCGTGCGACCCCGACGGGGTCCTCGCGACCCCGGTCGAGACCGTGCCGGGACGTGATGTGCCGGCCGCGCACCGCCGGCTCAAGGCGATCGTCGAGGAGTACGAGCCCCTCGAAGTCGTGGTCGGCCTGCCCCGCTCCCTCAGTGGGGGAGAGGGGCCGGCCGCGGCCAAGGTCCGGGCCTTCGCCCAGGAGATGGCCCGCACCATCGCCCCCGTAGGGGTCCGGCTGGTCGACGAACGGATGTCCACGGTCACGGCCACCCAGGGCCTGCGGGCCTCGGGGGTCCGGAGCAAGAAGGGCCGCTCGGTGGTCGACCAGGCGGCCGCGGTGGTCATCCTGCAGAGCGCACTGGAGACCGAACGCGTCTCCGGGGAGCCTCCGGGAGAGAGCGTCGAAGTGGTCATCTGATCGCGGTACGGTAACGTTCCGCGCGATGTGCGGCGTTCGAACAGCCGCGCGTGCAAGTAGAGGCGGATCGGGTACAGCAAGCGCGCTGCCAGGCCGGAGTGCACCGCCTCTCGGCTCTAGGGGATCGATGACCGAGTATGGCCGGGGCTACGGCTCCGAACCGTGGCATCCGGAGGACCCGCTCTACGGAGACCAGGGTTCCTCCAGAGGCCAGGCGCAGCAGCCTCAGTGGGACGGACAGCAGGCCCACCGGTACCCCCAGCAGCAGCCTGACCCGTATGCCCAGCAGCACTACAACGGCGGCTGGGACGGGTCGCAGGGCGGGCAGACGCCCTACGACCCGTACGACCCCTACGGGCAGCAGCAGCCGGCCGACCCGTACGGCGGAACGGGTTCCGACTACTACGCCGCCCCGGACGCCTATCCGCCGCAGCAGCATCCGCAGCAGCAGGCCCCGCAGGGGATGCAGGACCAGCGGGGAATGCAGGGCGGGCAGCCCCCCCAGGGGATGCAGCAGCACCAGCAGTACCAGCAGCCGCCGCACCCCGAGCAGGGGGAGCCGTACTACGACGAGGGCCCCGGCGCCGGCGACGACTGGCGGGCCGAGCCGGGACCGCGTGAGCCGGAGCGGGAGCACGCGTTCTTCGCGGACCGCGAGGACGACGACGGCGACGACCGGGGCCCGCACGACGAGGGCCGGGGCGGCGGCCGCGAGCGCCGCGGCAAGAACGGCAAGGGCAAGAAGAACAAGCGGCACAGCGGCCGGACCTGCCTGGTCGTCACCCTGTTCTTCGCCGGAGCCGTGGGTGTCGTCGGCTATTTCGGCTACGACTTCATCATGAGCCACCTCGGCTCGGCCCCCGACTACGAGGGCGAGGGCACCGGCGACGTCCAGGTCGACATCCCGGAGGGGTCCACGATCCTGCAGATGGGTCTGGCCCTCAAGCGCGAAGGCGTGGTCAAGAGCGCCGACGCGTTCTCCGAGGCGGCCATCGACAGCAAGAAGGACAAGGTCCTCCAGCCCGGGACCTACTCCCTGCGCAAGCACATGTCCGCGGCCTCGGCCGTCGAGCTGATGGTGGACCCCAAGAGCCGCAACGGCCTCACCATCCGCGAGGGCCTGCGCTCCGGCGACGTCTACAAGCTGATCGACAAGAAGCTCCACCTCGCGTCCGGCAGCACCAAGAAGATCGCGAAGACCGAGGCCAAGAGCCTCGGCCTGCCGTCCTGGGCCAGCGACTCCGCGAAGATAAAGGACCCGCTGGAGGGCTTCCTCTACCCGTCGACCTACAGCGTGGGCGAGAAGGCGAAGCCGGCGGCGGTCCTGAAGCAGATGGTGGCGCGGGCGAACCAGGTCTACGCGAAGTACGACCTGGAGGGGAACGCGCGGAAGCTGCACCTCGACTCGCCGATGGAGCTGCTCACCGTCGCCAGCCTCACGCAGGCCGAGGGCAAGTACAAGCACGACTTCGTCAAGGTCGCGCGGGTCGTCTACAACCGCCTCAAGCCGGGCAACACCGAGACCTTCGGCCTGCTCGACTTCGACTCGACGGTGAACTACGCCAAGTCCCAGAGCACCCTGGACACCGGTTCCGTCGACAATCTGCGGAACTTCAACGACCCGTACAACACCTACAAGTTCAAGGGGCTTCCGCCGGGGCCGATCGGCAATCCGGGTGAGGAAGCGCTCAGGTCGGCCATCGCCCCGAAGAAGGGCAACTGGTACTACTTCGTCTCGATCAATCCGGAAAAGACGCTGTTCGCCGAGACGAACGAGCAGCACGAACGCAACCGCCGCATTTACGTCAAGGAACAAGAGAAAGCCAAGCAATGAGCACCACCCGTCGGGCTGCGGTCCTCGGCTCCCCGATCGCCCACTCCCTCTCCCCGGTGCTGCACCGTGCCGCCTACGCGGAACTGGGGCTGGCGGACTGGGCGTACGACCACTTCGAGGTCGACGAGGCGGCCCTGCCGGGCTTCGTCGGGAAGCTCGGCCCCGAGTGGGCGGGTCTGTCGCTGACGATGCCGCTCAAGCGGGCGGTGATCCCGCTGCTCGACGAGATCAGCCCCACCGCGGCCGCCGTCGAGGCGGTGAACACCGTGGTCCTCACCTCCGACGGGCGGCGCCTCGGCGATAACACCGACATCCCGGGCATGATCGCCGCGCTGCGTGAGCGCGGGGTGCGGCAGGTCGAGCGGGCGTCGGTGCTGGGCGCCGGTGCCACCGCCTCCTCCGCGCTCGCCGCGCTCTCCCGGATCTGCACCGGCGAGGTCACCGCCTATGTCCGCAGCGCGGCACGGGCCGAGGAGATGCGCGGCTGGGGCGAGCGGCTCGGGGTCACGGTCCGCACGGCCGCCTGGGAGGACGCCGCCGCGGCCTTCGAGGCGCCGTTGACCGTTGCCACCACCCCGGCGGGCACCACCGACGCGCTCGCCGCCGCCGTGCCCGACCGGCCCGGCACGCTCTTCGACGTGCTCTACGAGCCCTGGCCGACGCCGTTGGCCACGGCCTGGGCCGACCGCGGCGGCGCCGTGGTCGGCGGCCTCGACCTGCTGGTCCACCAGGCCGTCCTGCAGGTGGAGCAGATGACGGGGCGGTCGCCGGCTCCGCTGGGCGCGATGCGCACGGCGGGCGAGGCGGCGCTCGCCGCCCGCTGACCCGCCGTGCCGGGCCCGGTACGCCCGGTCCGTCCCGTACGTCCCCGCGCGCCCGGTCCGCACCCTGGACTGGGCGCCGCCCGTCTCACACGACGTGGGAGGATCAGGGAGAGACCGTACGCGGATGAGCAGTACATGAGGAGCACCGTTGAGCAGGTTGCGCTGGCTGACGGCGGGGGAGTCGCACGGCCCCGCACTCGTGGCGACGCTGGAGGGCCTTCCGGCCGGCGTGCCCATCACCACGGAGTTGGTGGCGGACGCGCTGGCGCGGCGGCGGCTCGGCTACGGCCGCGGTGCCCGGATGAAGTTCGAGCAGGACCAGGTCACCTTCCTGGGCGGGGTGCGGCACGGTCTGTCGCTGGGCTCGCCGGTGGCGGTCATGGTCGGCAACACCGAGTGGCCCAAGTGGGAGCAGGTGATGGCGGCCGACCCGGTGGACCCGGAGGAGCTGGCCGCGCTGGCCCGTAACGCGCCGCTGACCCGTCCCCGCCCCGGGCACGCCGACCTCGCCGGGATGCAGAAGTACGGCTTCGACGAGGCCCGCCCGATCCTGGAGCGCGCCTCCGCCCGTGAGACCGCCGCCCGGGTCGCGCTCGGCGCGGTCGCCCGCTCCTTCCTCAAGGAGACGGCCGGTATCGAGATCGTCTCGCACGTCGTCGAGCTGGCCGCGGCCAAGGCCCCGTACGGGGTCTACCCGCGGCCCTCCGACGTGGCGAAGCTGGACGCCGACCCGGTGCGCTGCCTGGACGCGGACGCGAGCAAGGCGATGGTGGCCGAGATCGACCAGGCCCACAAGGACGGCGACACCCTCGGCGGGGTCGTCGAGGTGCTGGCCTACGGTGTGCCGGTGGGTCTGGGCTCGCACGTCCACTGGGACCGGCGACTGGACGCCCGGCTGGCCGCCGCCCTCATGGGCATCCAGGCCATCAAGGGCGTCGAGGTCGGCGACGGCTTCGACCTGGCGCGGGTGCCCGGCTCGAAGGCCCATGACGAGATCCTCTCGACCGACGACGGCATCAAGCGCAGCTCCGGCCGCTCCGGCGGCACCGAGGGCGGGCTGACCACCGGCGAACTGCTGCGGGTGCGGGCCGCGATGAAGCCGATCGCGACGGTGCCGAAGGCGCTGGCGACCGTCGACGTGAGCACCGGCGAGGCGGCCAAGGCGCACCACCAGCGCTCGGACGTCTGCGCGGTGCCGGCCGCCGGCATCGTCGCCGAGGCGATGGTGGCCCTGGTGCTGGCGGACGCGGTGGTGGAGAAGTTCGGCGGCGACAGCGTGCCGGAGACCCGCCGCAACGTGCAGACCTTCCTCGACAACCTGGCGATCCGATGACGTCGCCGGCCGTCGTGCTGATCGGCCCGCCCGGGGCCGGCAAGTCGACGGTGGGCGCACTGCTGGCCGAGCGGCTGGGCGTCGGCTACCGGGACACCGACGCCGATGTCGTCGCCACGGCCGGCCGGCCGATCGCCGAGATCTTCATCGACCAGGGCGAGGCGCACTTCCGCGACCTGGAACGGGCCGCCGTGCGCGCCGCGGTCGAGGGCCACCCGGGCGTGCTCGCGCTCGGCGGCGGCGCGATCCTCGACGAGGGCACCCGCGCGCTGCTGACCGGACTGCCGGTGGTCTTCCTGGACGTCGAACTGGCGGACGCCGTCAAGCGGGTGGGCCTCGACGCGCCCCGCCCGCTGCTGGCCGTCAATCCGCGCAAGCAGTGGCGTGAGCTGATGGAGCGCCGCCGTCCGCTGTACACCGAGGCCGCGCGCGCCGTGGTCGCCACCGGGGAGCGGACCCCCGGGCAGGTCGTCGAGGCGATCCTGGACGCGCTGGAGCTACGCGAGGCCGCGGGAGACGCCCCGCGGGCCGCCCACAGGGAGGAACAGGCATGACGGAGCAGGCCACCCGTATCCAGGTCGGCGGCACGGCGGGCACCGATCCGTACGAGGTGCTCGTCGGGCGGCAGCTGCTCGGCGAGCTCCCGGGCCTGATCGGTGAGGGCGTCAAGCGGGTCGCCGTGCTGCACCCGGAGGCGCTGGCCGCCACCGGCGAGGCGCTGCGCGAGGACCTGGCCTCCCAGGGCTACGAGGCGATCGCCATCCAGCTGCCGAACGCCGAGGAGTCCAAGACCGCCGAGGTCGCGGCGTACTGCTGGAAGGCGCTGGGCCAGTCCGGCTTCACCCGCAGCGACGTGATCGTCGGCGTGGGCGGCGGCGCCACCACCGACCTGGCCGGCTTCGTCGCCGCGACCTGGCTGCGCGGGGTGCGCTGGATCGCGGTGCCGACCACCGTGCTCGGCATGGTGGACGCCGCGGTAGGCGGCAAGACCGGCATCAACACCGCCGAGGGCAAGAACCTCGTCGGCGCCTTCCACCCGCCGGCCGGGGTGCTCTGCGACCTGGCCGCGCTGGACTCGCTGCCGGTCAACGACTACGTCTCCGGTCTGGCCGAGGTCATCAAGGCCGGCTTCATCGCCGACCCGGCGATCCTCGACCTGATCGAGTCCGACCCCGAGGCCGCCAAGCGCCCGGACGGCGCGCACACCGCCGAGCTGATCGAGCGGGCGATCCGGGTCAAGGCCGAGGTGGTCTCCGCGGACCTCAAGGAGTCCGGTCTGCGGGAGATCCTCAACTACGGCCACACCCTGGCGCACGCCATCGAGAAGAACGAGCGCTACAACTGGCGGCACGGCGCGGCCGTCTCCGTCGGCATGGTCTTCGCCGCCGAACTCGGCCGGATTGCCGGCCGGCTGGACGACGCCACCGCCGACCGGCACCGCTCCGTCCTGGAGTCCGTCGGGCTGCCGCTGACCTACCGGGGCGACCAGTGGCCCAAGCTGCTGGAGACCATGAAGGTCGACAAGAAGTCCCGCGGCGACCGGCTGCGCTTCATCGTCCTGGACGGCCTGGCCAAGCCCACTGTCCTGGAGGGCCCGGACCCGGCCATGCTGCTCGCCGCACACGCGGAGATCGCGGCGTGAGCGGCACGAGCGGCAAGGCCCGGCGGGTGCTCGTCCTCAACGGCCCCAACCTCGGCCGGCTGGGCTCCCGTGAGCCCGACGTCTACGGCGCCACCTCCTACGCCGGGCTGGTCGAGGAGTGCGGCAGGCTCGGCAAGGAGCTGGGGTTCGAGACCGAGGTCCGGGAGACCAACGACGAGGGGGAGATGATCCGCTGGCTGCACGAGGCCGCCGACGCCTCGCTCCCGGTCATCATCAACCCCGGTGCCTTCACGCACTATTCGTACGGCATGCGGGACGCGGCCGCCCAGCGCACCGCCCCGCTGATCGAGGTGCACATCTCCAACCCGTACGCCCGCGAGGAGTTCCGCCACAATTCGGTCATCGCGGCCATCGCCAGCGGTACGGTCGCCGGCTTCGGCATCGGCTCGTACCGTCTGGCGCTCCGCGCGCTGGCCGAGGAACTGCGCGACTGACGTACCATCACGGCGCCCCGGTGTTCCCGCGGCGGACGCCGGGGCAGGAGATCCTCCGGGCGGGCCCGGGAGGGTACCGTTCGCAGCAGCACCACCCCGCCGGCGGCCGCGGGGCACAACGGCCCGTCCGGGCCGGTGGGTTACCCGCAGGGGGCGCCGGGCGGCCGAGCCCGGCGTCCGCCGCACCATCCGGCGGGAGCCGGGGGAGCACCGCACCACGTCGACCGCACGAGACGGAGAGCCACCGGATGCACTACGCAGTGGGGGCTCCGCTGCCGCCGCCCCACGGGCAGGCATCAGGACCCGGGGCCGCCATGCACTGGACGCCCGCCCCGGGGGGACCCGCCCCGGGAGGGCACACTCCGCCCGCCTCGCCCCCGGCCCCGCCGCCCGCGCAGCAGCCGGCCCCCGCCGCCGGCCAGGGCTGGCACGGGCCCGCGCCCCAGCAGGCCCCGCCCACCCCGCACAGCACGGACGTCACCGGCCATGTGCCGCTGCCCCCGGGCGCCCCGGTGCCGTTGCCCAGCCCGCCCACCGACGCCGCTCCGGACGCCACGCACGCGGCCGTCGCGGTGCTGCTCATCGGCCCGGCCGGGGCCGGCAAGACCAGCGTGGCGCGCCACTGGGCGGACACCCGGCGGGTGCCGACCGCGCACATCAGCCTCGACGACGTCCGCGAGTGGGTCCGGGCCGGCTTCGCCGACCCCCAGTCCGGCTGGAACGACCACTCCGAGGCGCAGTACCGCCTCGCCCGCCGCACCTGCGGCTTCGCGGCCCGTAACTTCCTCGCCAACGGCATCTCCTGCATCCTCGACGACGCGGTCTTCCCCGACCGCCCGGTCATCGGCCTCGGCGGCTGGAAGCGCCATGTCGGCCCCGGGCTGCTGCCGATCGTGCTGCTGCCCGGACTGGAGATCGTGCTGGAGCGCAACGCCCGGCGCAGCGGCAACCGCCGGCTCTCCGACGAGGAGGTGGCCAGGATTCACGGGCGGATGGCCGGCTGGTACGGCTCCGGTCTGCCGATCATCGACAACTCCCAGCACGACGTCGCCACGACCGTGCGGGTACTGGACGACGTCGTCGCCCGGAGCATCGCCAGCCCGCCCAGCTGGTAGACGGGACGACGGTCCTCCCCCGGGCGGCCCCGCTCGACCGGCCACCTCGGGGGAGTCGCCGTACGCTCGTGATATGTCCGAGTTGTACGCGGCCCGACGCACGCGGCTGCGCGACCGCGCAGCCGGGGCCGGAAGTACCGCCGCACTGATCTCGCGCCCCGCGAACGTCCGTTACCTCACCGGTTGTGCGCCGCCCGGCGCCGCGCTGCTGCTGGGGCCGGCGGACGACATGCTGCTGTGCGGCAGGCCGCTGAGCGGCGATCCCTCCGAGGGGCGCCCGGCCGAGGACGTACGGGTCACGGTGCTGCCGACCCGCGGTGGCGACCCGGTCGTGGCCGGCGCCGACCTGGCCGCGAAGGCCGGAGCGGCCTTCCTGGCCGTCGAGGAGCACCACCTCACCGTCACCCGGCACCGGGCGCTCTCCCAGGTCGCGCCCCGGCTGCGGCTGACGGACCTGGCCTGCGCGGTCGAGGCGCAGCGGCTGGTCAAGGACGACGACGAGATCGCCTGCCTGCGGATCGCCGCGGAGATCGCCGACCAGGCCCTGGGGGAACTCCTGGAGTCGATCCTGGTCGGCCGCACCGAGCGGCATCTCGCGCTGGAGCTGGAGCGCCGGCTGGTCGACCACGGCGCGGACGGCCCGGCCTTCCCCACGTCCGTCGCCACCGGCCCGCACGCCGGCCGCCCCGGGCATCTGCCCACCGACCGGCGGGTCGAGGAGGGCGACTTCCTCAGTGTCGGGCTGGGCGCCAACTACCGCGGCTACCGCTGCGAGATCGGCCGGACCTTCGTCATCGGCACCACGCCCTCGGACTGGCAGATCGAGCTGTACGATCTCGTTTTCGCAGCCCAGCGGGCCGGGCGGGAGGCGCTGGCGCCGGGTGTGGAGTGCCGCGAGGTGGACCGGGTGACCCGCCATGTCCTGGATGCCGCGGGGTACGGCGAGCGGCTCGGAGCGTGGACCGGGCACGGTGTGGGACTCGAAATCGACGAGGACCCTCAGTTGTCCCCTGCCGCCATGGGTAAACTGGACGCTTGCGTGCCGGTCACCGTCGAGCCGGGGGTTCACATCCCGGGCCGCGGGGGTGTCCGGATCGACGACACACTCGTCGTCCGTCCAGAGGCGGACGGCGGGCCCGAGCTACTCACGATCACGACCAAGGAGCTGCTCGCACTCTGAGCCGTAGGGTTTCGGCGTGTGCCGCTCCGGGTCCCACCACCTGCAGTCCAGGAGATTCCGCAACCGTGGCATCCACGAACGACCTCAAGAACGGCATGGTGCTCAAGCTCGACGGCGGCCAGCTCTGGTCCGTCGTCGAGTTCCAGCACGTCAAGCCCGGCAAGGGCCCTGCCTTTGTCCGCACGAAGCTCAAGAACGTGCTGTCCGGCAAGGTGGTGGACAAGACCTTCAACGCCGGTGTGAAGGTCGAGACGGCCACCGTCGACAAGCGCGGAATGCAGTTCTCGTACATGGACGGCGACTACTTCGTCTTCATGGACATGGACACCTACGACCAGCTGCACGTCGACCGCAAGGCCGTCGGCGACGCCGCGAACTACCTGATCGAGGGCTTCGAGGCGGTCGTGGCGCAGCACGAGGGCGAGGTGCTCTACGTCGAGCTCCCCGCCGCGGTCGAGCTGAACATCAAGCACACCGAGCCCGGCGTGCAGGGTGACCGCTCCACCGGCGGCTCCAAGCCGGCCGAGCTGGAGACCGGCTACTCCATCCAGGTGCCGCTCTTCATCACCACCGGTGAGAAGATCAAGGTCGACACCCGCACCGGCGACTACCTCGGCCGGGTGAACAGCTAACCGTGGCCGCCCGCACCAAGGCCCGTAAGCGCGCCTTCCAGATACTCTTCGAGGCCGACCAGCGCGGTGCCGATGTGCAGTCCGTGCTCGCGGACTGGATGCGGCACGCCCGGACCGATCCACGGCAGCCGCCGGTGAACGAATACACCCTGGAGCTGGTCGAGGGATACGCGGGGCAGGCCGCCCGCATCGATGAGCTGATCTCCACCTACGCGGTCGACTGGGACCTGGACCGGATGCCGGCGGCCGACCGCAGCATCCTGCGCCTGGGCGCCTACGAGCTGCTCTGGGTGGACGCCACTCCGGACGCGGTGGCGATCGACGAAGCGGTGCAGCTCGCCAAGGAGTTCTCCACGGACGACTCCCCGTCCTTCGTCAACGGCCTCCTCGGCCGGCTGAAGGAGCTGAAGCCGAGCCTGCGGCGCGAGGCGCAGTAGGCGGTCGGCAGAGCGTGTGAACGGGCCCGGAGCGAAGGGCAAGGCTCCGGGCCCTTCGCATGCCCGCAGAACGCCGTCAGCGGCCTTCGCGGGGTGTCCCGGGGGACGGCGGTGGGTCGGGGCGCCGTGGAACGGCCCCCGAAACGCCGAACCGCCGCCCCGGAAACCCGGAGCGGCGGCACGTTTCTGCAGGTACGAGGGGGTCAGAGCTCCTCGTGCGACACGGCGCGGCGTGCGTCGGCGTCGAGCACGCCCCAGCTGATCAGCTGCTCGGTCAGCACCGAGGGCGACTGGTCGTAGATGACCGCGAGGGTGCGCAGGTCGTCCTGGCGGATCGAGAGCACCTTGCCGTTGTAGTCACCGCGCTGGCTCTGGATGGTGGCGGCGTAGCGCTGCAGCGGGCCGGCCTTCTCCTGCGGGACATGGGCGAGGCGCTCCAGGTCGAGCACCAGCTTCGGCGGCGGCTCGGCCGCGCCGCCCGGTGTCGTGCCCGGAAGCAGTTCCTGCACCGGAACGCCGTAGAAGTCCGCCAACTCGGCGAGGCGCTGCACGGTCACGGCGCGGTCGCCGCGCTCGTACGAACCGACCACCACGGCCTTCCAGCGGCCCTGGGACTTCTCCTCGACGCCGTGGAGAGAAAGGCCCTGCTGGGTGCGGATGGCGCGGAGCTTGGCCCCGAGCTGTTTGGCGTATTCGCTGGACATAAAACTCCCCAGACGGCTGTATCGACATGCGGCTCCGCCGCGGGCTGGTAACTCACTGTGAGGTTACGCAGCGTAATCTGACTTCGTCAAGCGGAACGGGGCAGACCCTCACCCGTCAGGGGTGCGGACGGGGCGTGGGAAGGCCCCTGGTAACCTGGGCCGCGTTATTCCGACGTCCTTTAAGGTCCGTCCCGTGAGGCGGAGAAGGAGGTCCGTTTCATATGGACGCAAACAGTTCCGACGCGAGCGCTCAGCTCCCCGTGCGGCCGGTGCTCGAAGGCCCGGACATCGCGCGGATGCTCACCCGTATCGCCCACGAGATCGTCGAACGCGCCAAGGGCGCGGACGATGTGGTGCTCCTGGGAATCCCCACCCGCGGCGTCTTCCTCGCCCGGCGGCTGGCCGCCAAGCTCGAGGAGATCACCGGCCGTACGGTCCCGGTCGGCTCGCTCGACATCACGATGTACCGCGACGACCTGCGCCTGGGCCCCGCCCGCACGCTCGCCCGCACGGACATTCCCGCCGACGGCGTCGAGGGCCGGGTCGTCCTCCTCGTCGACGACGTCCTCTTCTCCGGACGCACCATCCGCGCCGCGCTGGACGCCCTGGGCGACATCGGCCGGCCGCGCGCCGTGCAGCTGGCGGTCCTGGTCGACCGGGGCCACCGCGAGCTGCCGATCCGCGCGGACTACGTAGGCAAGAACCTCCCCACGTCGCTGCGGGAGACGGTCAAGGTCCAGCTCACCGAGGAGGACGGCCGGGACGCCGTGCTGCTCGGTGTGAAGCACCCCGCCCCGGCCGGCGAGCGCTAGCGCATCGCGCACGGACCCGGTGACCCCGGGCCCGCAGGCATGCCCGCTCAACGGACAATCCCGTACACCTCCTTCACCCACGGAGAAAACCGGATGAAGCGTCACCTCATCTCGGCCGCCGACCTCACGCGCGACGACGCCGTCCTGATCCTCGACACCGCCGAGGAGATGGCCCGGGTCGCCGACCGGCCGATCAAGAAGCTCCCCACCCTGCGCGGACGCACGGTCTGCAACCTCTTCTTCGAGGACTCCACCCGGACCCGGATCTCCTTCGAGGCCGCCGAGAAGCGGCTCTCCGCGGACGTCATCAACTTCGCCGCCAAGGGGTCCAGCGTCTCCAAGGGCGAGTCCCTCAAGGACACCGCCCAGACCCTGGAGGCGATGGGCGTCGACGCCGTCGTCATACGGCACGGCGCCTCCGGAGCCCCCTACCGGCTCGCCAACTCCGGCTGGATCGACGCTCCCGTCATCAACGCCGGCGACGGCACCCACCAGCACCCCACTCAGGCCCTGCTCGACGCCTTCACCATGCGGCGCCGGCTGACCGGCCCGGACGCCGGGCTCGGCCAGGACCTGAGCGGGCGGCGCATCACGCTCGTCGGCGACGTGCTGCACAGCCGCGTCGCGCGCTCGAACGTCGACCTCCTGCACACCCTCGGCGCCGAGGTCACCCTCGTCGCCCCGCCCACCCTGGTGCCGGTCGGCGTCGAGACCTGGCCGTGCGAGGTGTCCTACGACCTCGACCGCGTCCTGCCGAAGACCGACGCCGTGATGATGCTGCGGGTGCAGCGCGAGCGGATGAACGCCGCCTTCTTCCCGACCGAGCGGGAGTACTCGCGCCGCTACGGCCTGGACGGCGAGCGGATGGCGCGGATGCCCGAGCACGCCCTCGTGATGCACCCCGGCCCGATGGTCCGCGGCATGGAGATCACCGCCGAGGTCGCCGACTCCGACCGCTGCACGGTCATCGAGCAGGTGACCAACGGGGTCTCCGTCCGCATGGCCGTCCTGTACCTGCTGCTCGGCGGCAACGAGCCTGCCGTCACCCACACCCGTACCGAGGAGAAGTAAGTACATGAGCAAGATCCTGATCCGTGGTGCGAAGGTGCTCGGCGGCGAGGCCCAGGACGTCCTGATCGACGGCGAGACCATCGAGGCCGTCGGCGCCGGACTGTCCGCCGAGGGCGCCGACGTCATCGAGGCCGAGGGCAAGATCCTTCTGCCGGGCCTCGTCGATCTGCACACCCATCTGCGCGAGCCGGGCCGCGAGGACTCCGAGACCGTGCTGACCGGTACCCGGGCGGCCGCCTCCGGTGGCTACACCGCGGTGTTCGCCATGGCCAACACCTTCCCCGTCGCCGACACCGCCGGCGTGGTCGAGCAGGTCTACCGCCTCGGCCAGGAGCACGGCTACTGCGATGTGCAGCCCATCGGTGCCGTCACCGTCGGCCTGGAGGGCAGCAAGCTCGCCGAGCTGGGTGCCATGCACGAGTCCGCCGCCGGGGTCACCGTCTTCTCCGACGACGGCAAGTGCGTGCACGACGCCGTGATCATGCGCCGGGCGCTGGAGTACGTGAAGGCCTTCGGCGGTGTCGTCGCGCAGCACGCCCAGGAGCCGCGGCTCACCGAGGGCGCCCAGATGAACGAGGGCATCGTCTCGGCGGAGCTGGGGCTCGGGGGCTGGCCGGCGGTGGCCGAGGAATCGATCATCGCCCGGGACGTCCTGCTCGCCGAGCACGTGGGCTCGCGGGTGCACATCTGCCACCTGTCGACCGCCGGCTCCGTCGAGATCGTCCGCTGGGCCAAGTCCCGCGGCATCGACGTCACCGCCGAGGTCACGCCGCACCACCTGCTCCTCACCGACGAGATGGTGCGTAGCTACAACCCCGTCTACAAGGTCAACCCGCCGCTGCGCACGGAGCGCGACGTGATGGCCCTGCGCGAGGCCCTCGCCGACGGCACGATCGACATCGTCGCCACCGACCACGCCCCGCACCCGCACGAGGACAAGGACTGCGAGTGGGCCGCGGCCGCCATGGGCATGGTGGGCCTGGAGACCGCGCTGTCGGTCGTGCAGCAGACGATGGTCGAGACCGGGCTGCTGACCTGGGAGGCCGTCGCGGACCGGATGTCCTACGCGCCCGCGCGGATCGGACAGGCCAAGGGCCACGGCCGCCCCGTCTCGGCTGGTGAGCCCGCCAACCTCACGCTGCTCGATTCCGCTTACCGTGGAGAGGTGGACCCCGCGGGCTTCGCCTCCCGCAGCCGCAACACCCCCTACGAGGGCCGTGAGCTGCCGGGACGCGTCACCCACACCTTCCTGCGGGGCCGGGCAACGGTCGTCGACGGGAAGCTGGCGTGACTCCTCCACTGATCCACCTGGCCGAAGCGCAGAAGTCCGCGCCGGTCACCGACTGGGCCGCACGGATCGGCTGGGTCGTCGGCCTGCTGGTCTTCGTCGTCTTCGTCTACTGGCTGATGCGCCAGGGCTGGAAATGGCGCGGCACCCTCCAGGGCGATCTGCCCGAGCTGCCGACCGCCCCGGACGGCCTCGGAGAGCCCCGGCTGCGGCTCAGCGGCCGCTACCACGGGTCCACCACCGCCGGGCAGTGGCTCGACCGGATCGTGGCCCGCGGTCTGGGCACCCGCAGCCGCGCCGAACTGACCCTGACCGACCAGGGCCTGGACGTCGTACGACCGGGCGCCGAGGACTTCTTCGTGCCGGCCGCCGCCCTGCGCGGCGCCCGTCTCGACAAGGGCATCGCCGGCAAGGTCCTGCCCGAGGGCGGCCTGCTGATCGTCACCTGGCGGCACGGGGACAAGGAGATCGACTCCGGTTTCCGCTCCGACCGCGCGGGCGAGCACCCGGCCTGGGTCGAGGCCCTGAACCAGCTGAGCACCACCGAACACAGCACCACCGAACACAGCACCACCGAGCACAGCACCACCGAGCACACCGAAACGGAAGGCGCACGATGACGACCTCCACCAGGGGGACTGCCAAGATCCCCGCCGTACTCGTCCTGGAGGACGGCCGCACCTTCCGCGGCCGCGCCTACGGGGCCGTGGGGGAGACCTTCGGCGAAGCGGTGTTCTCCACCGGCATGACCGGCTACCAGGAGACGCTGACCGACCCCTCGTACCACCGCCAGGTCGTCGTCATGACCGCGCCGCACATCGGCAACACCGGTGTGAACGACGAGGACCCCGAGTCCGGACGGATCTGGGTCTCCGGCTACGTCGTCCGCGACCCCGCCCGCCTCCCGTCCAACTGGCGCTCGGTGCGCTCGCTGGACGACGAGCTGGTCGACCAGGGCGTCGTCGGCATCAGCGGCGTCGACACCCGCGCGCTGACCCGCCACCTGCGCGAGCGCGGCGCCATGCGCGTCGGCATCTTCTCCGGCGACGCGCTGCCCGACGAGGGCACGATGCTGGCCAAGGTGCGCCAGGCCCCCGAGATGCAGGGCGCCGACCTCTCCACCCAGGTCGCCACCAAGGAGACCTACGTCGTCCCGGCGATCGGCACCAAGAAGTTCACCGTCGCCGCGATCGACCTGGGCATCAAGGGCATGACCCCGCACCGGATGGCCGAGCGCGGCATCGAGGTGCACGTCCTGCCCGCCACCGCCACCGTCGAGGACGTCTACGCGGTGAACCCGGACGGCGTGTTCTTCTCCAACGGCCCCGGCGACCCGGCCACCGCCGACCACCCGGTCTCCGTCATGCGCGGGGTGCTGGAGCGCAAGACGCCGCTGTTCGGCATCTGCTTCGGCAACCAGATCCTGGGCCGCGCGCTGGGCTTCGGCACCTTCAAGCTCAAGTACGGGCACCGCGGCATCAACCAGCCGGTGCAGGACCGTACGACCGGCAAGGTCGAGGTCACCGCGCACAACCACGGATTCGCCGTCGACGCCCCGCTCGACAAGGTCTCCGACACCCCCTTCGGCCGCGCCGAGGTTTCCCACGTCTGCCTCAACGACGACGTGGTGGAGGGCCTGCACCTCCTCGACCAGCCGGCCTTCAGCGTCCAGTACCACCCCGAAGCCGCCGCGGGTCCGCACGACGCCGCGTACCTCTTCGACCGCTTCGTTTCCCTGATGGAGGGCCAGCGTGCCTAAGCGCACCGATATCCAGTCCGTCCTGGTCATCGGCTCCGGCCCGATCGTCATCGGCCAGGCCGCCGAGTTCGACTACTCCGGCACCCAGGCATGCCGGGTCCTCAAGTCCGAGGGCCTGCGCGTCATCCTGGTGAACTCCAACCCGGCGACGATCATGACCGACCCGGAGATCGCCGACGCCACCTACGTCGAGCCGATCACCCCGGACTTCGTCGAGAAGATCATCGCCAAGGAGCGCCCGGACGCGCTCCTGCCCACCCTGGGCGGCCAGACGGCCCTGAACACGGCCATCTCGCTGCACGAGTCCGGCACCCTCGACAAGTACGGCGTCGAGCTGATCGGCGCCAACGTCGAGGCGATCAACAAGGGCGAGGACCGCGACCTGTTCAAGGAGGTCGTGGCGGAGGTCAACAAGAAGATCGGCCACGGCGAGTCCGCCCGCTCGGTGATCTGCCACTCCATGGACGACGTCCTGGCGGGCGTGGACGAGCTCGGCGGCTACCCCGTCGTCGTCCGCCCCTCCTTCACCATGGGCGGCGCCGGCTCCGGCTTCGCCCACGACGAGGAGGAGCTGCGCCGGATCGCCGGGCAGGGCCTGACGCTCTCGCCGACCACCGAGGTGCTCCTGGAGGAGTCCATCCTCGGCTGGAAGGAGTACGAGCTGGAGCTGATGCGCGACAAGAACGACAACGTCGTGGTCGTCTGCTCCATCGAGAACTTCGACCCGATGGGCGTGCACACCGGCGACTCGATCACCGTCGCACCGTCGATGACGCTCACCGACCGGGAGTACCAGACCCTGCGGGACGTCGGCATCGCGGTCATCCGCGAGGTCGGTGTGGACACCGGCGGCTGCAACATCCAGTTCGCGGTCAACCCCGAGGACGGCCGGGTCATCGTCATCGAGATGAACCCCCGCGTCTCGCGCTCCTCCGCGCTGGCCTCCAAGGCCACCGGCTTCCCGATCGCGAAGATCGCCGCCCGGCTCGCCGTCGGCTACACCCTCGACGAGATCCCCAACGACATCACCGAGAAGACCCCGGCGTCCTTCGAGCCGACCCTCGACTACGTCGTCGTCAAGGTGCCGCGCTTCGCCTTCGAGAAGTTCCCGGCCGCCGACGCCACGCTCACCACGACCATGAAGTCGGTCGGCGAGGCGATGGCCATCGGCCGGAACTTCACCGAGGCGCTCAACAAGGCCCTGCGCTCCCTGGAGAAGAAGGGCAGCCAGTTCGACTTCGTCGGCGAGCCGGGCGACAAGGCCGAGCTGCTGGAGAAGGCCCAGGTCCCGACCGACGGCCGGATCAACACCGTCATGACGGCGATCCGGGCCGGCGCCACCCCGCAGGAGGTCTTCGACGCCACGAAGATCGACCCGTGGTTCGTCGACCAGCTCTTCCTCGTCAAGGAGATCGCCGACGAGATCGCCGCGGCCGACAAGCTCGACCCGCAGATCCTCGCCGACGCCAAGCGCCACGGCTTCTCCGACGCCCAGATCGCCGAGATCCGCGGACTGCGCGAGGACGTCGTCCGTGAGGTCCGGCACTCCCTCGGCGTCCGCCCGGTCTACAAGACCGTCGACACCTGCGCCGCCGAGTTCGCCGCGAAGACGCCGTACTTCTACTCCTCCTACGACGAGGAGAACGAGGTCGCGCCCCGCGAGAAGCCGGCCGTGATCATCCTCGGCTCCGGCCCCAACCGCATCGGCCAGGGCATCGAGTTCGACTACTCCTGCGTCCACGCCTCGTTCGCGCTGAGCGACGCCGGCTACGAGACCGTGATGGTCAACTGCAACCCGGAGACCGTCTCGACGGACTACGACACCTCCGACCGCCTGTACTTCGAGCCGCTGACGCTGGAAGACGTGCTGGAGATCGTGCACGCCGAGACCCAGGCCGGCCCGGTCGCCGGTGTCGTCGTCCAGCTCGGCGGGCAGACCCCGCTGGGCCTGGCGCAGGCGCTCAAGGACAACGGCGTGCCGATCGTCGGCACCTCGCCCGAGGCGATCGACCTCGCTGAGGAGCGCGGCGCCTTCGGCCGGGTGCTGACCGAGGCCGGACTGCCGGCCCCCAAGTACGGCACCGCGTTCTCCTTCGCCGAGGCCCAGCAGATCGCCGCCGAGATCGGCTACCCGGTCATGGTCCGCCCGTCCTACGTGCTCGGCGGCCGCGGCATGGAGATCGTCTACGACGAGCCCTCGCTGCGGGAGTACCTCACCCGCCACGCCGGCCTGATCGACCGGCACCCGGTCCTCATCGACCGGTTCCTCGACGACGCCATCGAGATCGACGTCGACGCGCTCTACGACGGCCACGAGCTCTACCTCGGCGGCGTCATGGAGCACATCGAGGAGGCCGGCATCCACTCCGGCGACTCGGCCTGCGCCCTGCCCCCGATCACCCTCGGCGGCTTCGACATCAAGCGGCTGCGGGCCTCGACGGAGGCCATCGCCAAGGGCGTCGGCGTCCGCGGACTGATCAACATCCAGTTCGCGATGGCCGGGGACATCCTCTACGTCCTGGAGGCCAACCCCCGCGCCTCCCGTACGGTCCCCTTCACCTCGAAGGCCACCGCCGTACCGCTGGCCAAGGCCGCCGCCCGGATCTCGCTGGGCGCGACCGTCGCCGAGCTGCGCGCCGAGGGCATGCTGCCCAAGGCGGGCGACGGCGGCACCCTGCCGCTGGACGCGCCGATCTCGGTCAAGGAAGCCGTGATGCCCTGGTCGCGGTTCCGCGACATCCACGGCCGCGGTGTGGACACCGTCCTCGGCCCGGAGATGCGCTCCACCGGCGAGGTCATGGGCATCGACTCGGTCTTCGGCACCGCGTACGCCAAGTCCCAGTCCGGCGCCTACGGGGCGCTGCCCACCAAGGGCCGCGCGTTCGTCTCCGTCGCCAACCGTGACAAGCGCTCGATGATCTTCCCGGCCCGTGAGCTGGTCGCCCACGGCTTCGAACTGCTCGCCACCTCCGGCACCGCCGAGGTGCTGCGCCGCAACGGCATCAACGCCACCGTGGTGCGAAAGAACTCCGAGGGCGAGGGCCCGGACGGCGAGAAGACCATCGTCCAGCTGATCCACGACGGCCAGGTCGACCTGATCGTCAACACCCCCTACGGCACCGGCGGCCGGCTGGACGGCTACGACATCCGTACCGCCGCCGTCGCCCGCGGCGTCCCGTGCCTGACCACGGTCCAGGCGCTGGCCGCCGCCGTCCAGGGCATCGAGGCCATGTCCCGCGGGGACGTGGGCGTGCGCTCCCTCCAGGAGCACGCCGAACATCTCACCGCGGCCCGCCAGGAGTAGCGGCCGGGAGGGGGACACCACAACGGTGTCCCCCTCTTCGTGATCCCCCTGCCCACTTCCTCAGCGCGGAAGGCCCCACCCGACGATGTACCGCCTCCTCTTCCAACTGATCTTCCGGCGTATGGACCCCGAGAAGGCCCACCACCTGGCCTTCCGCTGGATTCAGCTGGCCGTGCGCGTCCCCATGCTGCGCACCTTCCTCGCGGCCGCGCTCGCGCCCCGCCACAAGGAGCTGCGCACCGAGGCCCTGGGCCGCCGGATGCACGGCCCCTTCGGCCTGGCCGCCGGCTTCGACAAGAACGCCGTCGCCATCGACGGGATGACCATGCTCGGCTTCGACCACGTCGAGATCGGCACGGTCACCGCCCAGCCGCAGCCGGGCAACCCGAAGAAGCGCCTCTTCCGGCTCGTCCCGGACCGCGCGCTGATCAACCGGATGGGCTTCAACAACGACGGCTCCGCCTCCGTCGCGGCCCGCCTCGCCGCCCGCCACCCGGTCTTCCCCACCACCGTCGGCGTCAACATCGGCAAGACCAAGGTCGTCCCGGAGGCCGAGGCCACCGCCGACTACGTCACCTCCACCGAGCGGCTCGCCCCGCACGCCGACTACCTGGTCGTCAACGTCTCCTCCCCGAACACCCCGGGGCTGCGCAACCTCCAGGCCGTCGACCACCTGCGGCCGCTGCTGACCGCGGTCCGCGAGGCCGCCGACCGCACCGTCACCGACCGCCGGGTCCCGCTGCTGGTCAAGATCGCCCCGGACCTCGCCGACGCGGACGTGGACGCGGTCGCCGACCTCGCCGTCGAACTCGGCCTGGACGGGATCATCGCCACCAACACCACCATCGCCCGCGAGGGCCTCGGGCTGACCTCCGCCCCCGAGCTGGTCGCCGAGACCGGCGGCCTGTCCGGCGCGCCCGTCAAGGAGCGCTCCCTGGAGGTGCTGCGCCGCCTCTACGCCCGGGTCGGCGACACGATCACCCTCATCGGGGTCGGCGGCATCGAGGACGCCGAGGACGCCTGGCAGCGCATCCTCGCCGGCGCCACCCTCGTGCAGGGCTACAGCGCCTTCATCTACCAGGGCCCGTTCTGGTGCCGTGCGATCCACAAGGGGCTGGCCGCCCGGCTGCGCAACAGCCCCTACGCCACCCTCGCCGACGCCGTCGGCGCCGAGCACAAGAAGGTGACCGCATGACCCCGGAGCCCTTCGGCACGCGGCTGCGCCGCGCCATGGACACCCGTGGCCCGCTCTGCGTCGGCATCGACCCGCATGCCTCGCTGCTGGCCGACTGGGGCCTGAACGACGATGTCGCGGGCCTGGCGCGGTTCACCCGGACCGTGGTGGAGGCCCTCGGCGAGACGGTCGCCGTCTTCAAGCCGCAGTCCGCGTTCTTCGAGCGCTTCGGCTCGCGCGGCCTGGCCGTCCTGGAGACCGCCGTCGTCGAGGCGCGCGAGCGCGGTGCCCTGGTCCTGATGGACGCCAAGCGCGGCGACATCGGCTCCACCATGGCCGCCTACGCCGAGACCTTCCTGCGCCCGGACTCCCCGCTGTTCTCGGACGCGCTGACGGTCTCCCCGTACCTCGGCTACGGCTCGCTGCGCCCCGCCGCCGACCTGGCCCGTGAGAACGGCGCCGGACTCTTCGTCCTCGCGCTCACCTCCAACCCGGAGGGCGCGGAGGTCCAGCGGGCGGTGCGCGAGGACGGCCGTACCCTCGCGGCGACGATGCTCGGCCATCTTGCGGCCGAGAACGCCGGTGCCGAGCCGCTGGGCTCCTTCGGCGCGGTCGTCGGCGCCACGCTCGGCGATCTCTCCTCGTTCGACCTGGCGATCAACGGCCCGCTGCTCGCCCCCGGCATCGGCGCGCAGGGCGCCACCCCCGCCGACCTGCCGAAGGTCTTCGGAAACGCCGTACACAACGTCGTCCCGAGCGTCAGCCGGGGGGTGCTGCGGCACGGTCCGGACGCCGCGGCGCTGCGAGCTGCGGCGGACCGCTTCGCCGGCGAAGTGCGCACCGCGCTCGCCTAGAAGCGGAAAGTCGGGGACTTTGGTCCCGAAATGTCCTGGTCAGCTGAGTCTGACCAGGACTTTTCGTCTGTTCTCGCTGACTCCGGCGCCCTCTGCCGCTAGTCTCCGTCGAGAGCACTGCACGTAAGCGCGTTGCTCGTTGCTCCGCACATGCGGGGTGACTAGGTTCCACACTGGTCCGTATCCGACAGTTCGACATCCGAGGTGACGTAGGCGTGGCTCTTCCGCCCCTTACCCCTGAACAGCGCGCAGCCGCGCTCGAGAAGGCCGCCGCGGCTCGCCGGGAGCGCGCCGAGGTCAAGAATCGGCTCAAGCACTCCGGTGCTTCCCTCCATGAGGTCATCAAGCAGGGCCAGGAGAACGACGTCATCGGCAAGATGAAGGTCTCCGCCCTGCTGGAGTCCCTGCCGGGCGTCGGCAAGGTCCGCGCCAAGCAGATCATGGAGCGGCTCGGCATCTCCGAAAGCCGCCGTGTCCGGGGTCTTGGCTCCAACCAGATCGCGTCGCTGGAGCGCGAGTTCGGCAGCACCGCTTCCTGAATTTTCCGGCATCACCGGGAAGCTGGAATAATCGCTGCATGAGTTCTGCAGTCTCCCGGGGGACGACCCCCGAGCCCCCGGCCAGACAACCGCGACTGACCGTGCTCTCCGGCCCCTCCGGGGTCGGCAAGAGCACGGTCGTCGCGCATATGCGCAAGGTCCACCCCGAGGTCTGGCTCTCGGTTTCGGCCACCACCCGCAAGCCGCGCCCCGGGGAGCGGCACGGCGTCCACTACTTCTTCGTGGAGGACGAGGAGTTCGACAAGCTCATCGCCAACGGTGAGCTGCTCGAATGGGCCGAGTTCGCGGGCAACCGCTACGGCACCCCCCGCAAGGCGGTGCTGGACCGCCTGGAGGCCGGGGAGCCGGTCCTGCTGGAGATCGACCTGCAGGGCGCCCGCCAGGTCCGCGCGTCCATGGCGGAGGCCGAGCTGGTCTTCCTGGCCCCGCCGAGCTGGGACGAGCTGGTCCGCCGGCTCACCGGCCGGGGCACGGAGGCGCCGGAGGTCATCGAGCGCCGGCTGGCCGCCGCCAGGATCGAGCTGGCGGCGGAGAAGGAGTTCGATGTGACGCTTGTCAACACCTCCGTCGAGGACGTCAGCCGCGAGCTGCTAGCCTTGATGTTGCATCGATCCGAGGACCGGAACTCCAGCGGCTGACCGCGCAGCTCCCCGGATCGGCCGAGACTTTTCGTTCCACCCCCGCTCCATCCCCCTTCGGAAGGTAGAGAGTGTCCTCTTCCATCACTGCACCCGAGGGCATCATCAACCCGCCCATTGATGAGCTTCTCGAGGCCACCGATTCGAAGTACAGCCTGGTGATCTACGCCGCCAAGCGTGCGCGCCAGATCAACGCGTACTACTCGCAGCTCGGCGAGGGCCTGCTCGAGTACGTGGGCCCCCTCGTGGACACCCACGTCCACGAGAAGCCCCTCTCCATCGCGCTCCGCGAGATCAACGCGGGTCTGCTGACCTCCGAGGCCATCGAGGGCCCCGCCCAGTAAGCAGCGCAATGCGGTACCCAAGGGCCCGGCGGAGCATCCGCCGGGCCCTTGGTGTGTCATAGGGGCATACGTAGGGACCTAGGCCGGGGAGCGGCGGAGCGATGGACAAGCGCGAGCGGGAGCGGCCCAGGGTCGTCCTGGGGGTCAGCGGCGGGATCGCCGCCTACAAGGCGTGTGAGCTGCTGCGGCGGCTGACCGAGTCCGGGCACGACGTACGGGTGGTGCCGACCGCTTCGGCGCTGCACTTCGTGGGGGAGGCCACCTGGTCGGCACTGTCCGGCAACCCGGCGGGCACCGAGGTCTGGGAGTCCGTCCACGAGGTCCCGCACGTCCGCATCGGCCAGGCCGCGGACCTCGTCGTGGTCGCCCCGGCCACCGCCGACCTGCTGGCCAAGGCCGCCCACGGCCTCGCCGACGATCTGCTCACCAACACCCTGCTCACCGCCCGCTGCCCGGTGATCTTCGCCCCGGCGATGCACACCGAGATGTGGGAGAACCCCGCCACCCAGGAGAACGTCGCCACCCTGCGCCGCCGGGGCGCGCTGGTCATCGACCCCGCGGTCGGCCGGCTGACCGGCGTCGACACCGGCAAGGGCCGTTTCCCCGACCCGGCCGAGATCTTCGACTTCTGCCGCCGGGTGCTGGCCCGTGGCGCGCGGGCGGCGGAGCAGGATCTCGCCGGGCGCCATGTGGTGATCAGCGCGGGCGGTACCCGCGAGCCGCTGGACCCCGTCCGCTACCTGGGCAACCGCTCCTCCGGCAAGCAGGGCTACGCACTGGCCCGTACCGCGGTGGCCCGCGGCGCCCGGGTCACCCTGGTCGCCGGGAACACCGAGCTGCCCGATCCGGCCGGTGTCGACGTGATCCACATCGGGACCGCCCGGCAGCTCCACGAGGCCGTGGTGAAGGCCGCCGCGGATGCCGACGCCGTGGTCATGGCCGCCGCGGTCGCCGACTTCCGCCCGGCCGCCTACGCCACCGGCAAGATCAAGAAGGTCGAGGGCCAGGAGCCGGAACCCATCGCCTTGCTGCGAAATCCGGACATCCTCGCCGAGCTCTCCGCCGAGCGGGCC
Organism: Streptomyces sp. NPDC001219; assembly: GCF_053597915.1. Lineage (NCBI taxonomy): Bacteria > Bacillati > Actinomycetota > Actinomycetes > Kitasatosporales > Streptomycetaceae > Streptomyces > Streptomyces sp. NPDC001219. The sequence goes on from NZ_JBSFJF010000030.1 coordinate 51,493, forward strand.
GTCCCGGGGCAGCTCGTCGTCGGCTTCGCCGCCGAGACCGACGAGGTGCTCGCCAACGGCCGCGCCAAGCTCGCCCGCAAGGGCTGTGACCTGCTGGTCGTCAACGAGGTCGGGGAGCACAAGGCCTTCGGCTCCGCGGAGAACGAGGCGGTGATCCTCGCGGCCGACGGAACCGAGACCCCGGTGCCGTACGGGCCCAAGGAAACCCTGGCCGAGACGGTCTGGGACCTGGTCGCACCGCGCCTGGCCGAGACTCGTCGCTGACGCGTCGCACCGGCCCCGGAATCACTCCGTCAGCCCTAGAAATCGGGCATGTCCCCTTGACCCGGCCCATTCTCGAGGTGATCGTCCTAGCGTAAGCCGCGGTGTCCCAGGTCACGGGGGGTCCATAAATCGAGACCGCGTGTCCGAACACCGCATCCGACCGATAAACTGGCGAGTGGATCGGGCCGAGCGCAGCTCTCGGCCCTTCCGCCAATGATCAGCCAGCAGCCGCTGCAACCCCAGGGAGCGATGTGTCCCGCCGCCTTTTCACCTCGGAATCCGTCACCGAGGGACACCCTGACAAGATCGCTGACCAGATCAGCGACACCATTCTCGACGCTCTCCTCAAGGAAGACCCGACTTCCCGGGTCGCCGTGGAGACGTTGATCACCACCGGCCTGGTGCACGTGGCCGGCGAGGTGACGACGAAGGCGTACGCCGACATCCCCAACCTCGTCCGCAACAAGATCCTGGACATCGGGTACGACTCGTCCAAGAAGGGCTTCGACGGCGCCTCCTGCGGCGTCTCGGTGTCCATCGGCGCGCAGTCCCCGGACATCGCCCAGGGTGTCGACACCGCGTACGAGAACCGCGTCGAGGGCGACGACGACGAGCTGGACCGGCAGGGCGCGGGCGACCAGGGCCTGATGTTCGGCTACGCCTGCGACGAGACCCCGGAGCTGATGCCGCTCCCGATCAACCTCGCGCACCGGCTCTCCAAGCGCCTCTCCGAGGTCCGCAAGAACGGCACCATCCCCTACCTCCGCCCCGACGGCAAGACCCAGGTCACCATCGAGTACGACGGCCACAAGGCCGTCCGCCTCGACACCGTCGTGGTCTCCTCGCAGCACGCCAGCGACATCGACCTGGACTCGCTGCTCGCGCCCGACATCCGCGAGTTCGTCGTGGAGCACGTCCTCAACCAGCTGGTCGAGGACGGCATCAAGCTGGACACGGACGGCTACCGTCTGCTGGTCAACCCGACCGGGCGGTTCGAGATCGGCGGCCCCATGGGTGACGCCGGCCTGACCGGCCGCAAGATCATCATCGACACCTACGGCGGTATGTCCCGCCACGGTGGCGGCGCCTTCTCCGGCAAGGACCCGTCCAAGGTCGACCGCTCGGCCGCCTACGCGATGCGCTGGGTCGCCAAGAACGTCGTCGCCGCCGGCCTCGCGGCCCGCTGCGAGGTCCAGGTCGCCTACGCGATCGGCAAGGCCGAGCCGGTCGGTCTCTTCGTCGAGACCTTCGGCACCGCCACGGTCGACACCGACAAGATCGAGCAGGCCATCGGTGAGGTCTTCGACCTCCGTCCGGCGGCCATCATCCGCGACCTCGATCTGCTCCGCCCGATCTACTCCCAGACCGCCGCCTACGGCCACTTCGGCCGTGAGCTGGAGGACTTCACCTGGGAGCGCACGGACCGGGTGGAGGCCCTGAAGAAGGCCGCGGGGCTGTAAGTCCCGTCGCGCCCGTGTGACATGCCACGGCCCCGGACCGCTCGCCGGTCCGGGGCCGTCGGTTGTCCACAGCCCGCCCGGCACTGTCCGTGCGGTCTGCTAAGACTGATGCTGTGAGCAGGGAGAACGGGCGACCGGACGCGGGGGCGCCGGATGCGGGCGAGCAGTTGGCCCTCATCCGGGAGGCCGTGCGGGAGACCAAGACGGAGCGGGCGAAGCCGCGGACGTGGCGGGGGGCCGAGCTGGCCGCCGAGCTGCCGGTGGCGCGGGTGCTGGTCGACAAGGGGCTGGTGCACCTCGACCGGTATTTCGACTACGCGGTACCGGCGGCGATGGATCACGAGGCGCAGCCCGGGGTCCGGGTGCGGGTGCGCTTCGGGGCGGGGGAGAAGGGCGGCCGGCGCGAGGGCGGCAAGCTGGTCAGCGGATTCATCGTGGAGCGGGTCGCGGAGAGCGACTACCGGGGCGTGCTCGCCCCGATCGCGCAGGTGCTCTCCCCCGAGCGGGTGCTGACACCCGAGCTGCTGGGGCTCTGCCGGTCGGTCGCCGACCGCTATGCCGGGACGCTCGCCGATGTGGTGCAGCTGGCCGTGCCACCCCGCCGGGCACGCGCGGAGGCCAAGCCCTCGCCCGACCCCCTGCCTCCCAACCCGCCGCCGGAGCCGGGAAGTTGGGAGCGCTACGGGGCGGGCGCCGGGTTTCTGACGGCGCTGGCCCAGGGGGAAGCGCCGCGGGCGGTGTGGACGGCGCTGCCCGGGGCGACCTGGCCGCAGGAGTTGGCGCGGGCGGTGGCCGCGACGCTTTCGGGCGGGCGCGGTGCGCTGGTGGTGGTGCCGGACGGGCGGGCGGCGGCGCGGGTGGACGCGGCGCTCGGCGAGCTGATCGGCACGGACCGCCATGTGCTGCTGACCGCCGACGCCGGGCCGGAGGAGCGCTACCGCCGCTGGCTGGCGGTCAGCCGGGGCGCGGTGCGCGCCGTGGTCGGGACCCGGGCGGCGATGTTCGCGCCGGTCGCCGGGCTGGGCCTGGTCGCCCTCTGGGACGACGGGGACGCCAGCCACAGCGATCCGCACGCCCCGCAGCCGCATGCCCGCGAGGTGCTCGTCCAGCGCGCGGTCCATGAGCGCGCCGGATTCCTGCTGGGCGGGCTGAGCTGCACGGTCGAGGCGGCCCAGCTGGTCGAGACGGGCTGGGCCCGCCCGCTGATCGCCGACCGCGCCCAGGTGCGGGCCGCGGCCCCCCTGGTGCGTACGGTCGGCGACGGTGACGAGGCCCGGGACGCCGCCGCGCGGGCCGCCCGGCTGCCGACGATGGCCTGGCAGCTGGTGCGGGAGGGCCTGCAGCGCGGGCCGGTGCTCATCCAGGTCCCGCGCCGGGGATACGCGCCCCGGCTGGCGTGCGAGCGCTGCCGTACCCCCGCGCGCTGCCGGGCCTGCGCGGGCCCGCTGGAGTCGCAGGACGCCGGCGAGCTGTGCTGCGGGTGGTGCGGTCGGCCGGAGCCCGACTGGCACTGCTCCGAGTGCGGCGGCGTGCGGCTGCGGGCCCAGATCGTGGGGGCGCGGCGGACGGCGGAGGAGCTGGGCCGGGTGTTCCCGGCGGTGCCGGTGCGGACCTCGGGGCGGGACCATGTGCTGGCCACGGTGCCCGGTGTCCCCGCGCTGGTGGTGAGTACCCCGGGGGCCGAGCCGGTGGCCGAGGGCGGCGGCTATGCGGCGGCCCTGCTGCTGGACGGCTGGGCGCTGCTCGGGCGGCCGGACCTGCGGGCGGGGGAGGAGGCGCTGCGCCGCTGGCTGGGCGCCGCCGCGCTGGTCCGCGGGCAGGCCGAGGGCGGCACGGTCGCGGTGATCGCGGAGCCGACGCTGCGGCCGGTGCAGGCGCTGGTGCGCTGGGACCCGGTCGGCCACGCGGTCCGTGAGCTGGCCGAGCGGGCCGAGCTGGGTTTCCCGCCGGTGTCGCGGATGGCCTCCGTGGCCGGCCGCACCGAGGACGTCACGGAACTGCTGCGTTCCGCCGGACTCCCCGCGGGCGCCGAGGTGTTGGGCCCCGTACCGCTTCCGGTCCCGGACCCCGCGCGCCCGCGCCGGCCGGGCGATCCGCCGCCGGGCGAGCAGTGGGAGCGCGCGCTGGTTCGGGTCCGCCCCGGTCAGGGCGCGGCCCTCGCCGCCGCTCTCAAGGCGGCCCGCGCAGCCCGGTTGGTGAAGCGGGAGGGGGAGGCCGTACGGGTCCGGATCGATCCGCCGGACCTGGGGTGAGGGACCGCCGGGGCGGAGCGGGCGCCAGGAGACGGACCTCGCAGCCGGGCCTCCGCGGACATGGCGCCGCCCCGGGACCAGGTCGGCGTCCCGGGGCGTTGGCGAGCGGCGTGGGGGCGAAGGCGCCCGGTGTCGCGGGTGGTTCAGCCGTTGCGGGGGCCGGGGAAGGCGCCCGGCCGGGCCGGTTCGTCGCGGGTGGCGGCGGAGGGCTGGGAGGGCATGGACCGGGCGGCGGGGACGGACGCGGAGCCGGGCAGCCCCGCGGCGACGGTGACCGCGCGGGTCGCGGAGGTCTCGGCCGAACGCACCGCAGGTTCGGCGCCGTTGTCCTCCGTGGCGGGCTGGGCAGTGGCTCTGCGGGAGCCGTAACGGCGGTGTACGGCTTGTTTGGTGACGCCGAGCGCCGAGCCCACCGCGTCCCACGAGAAGCCCAGCGACCGGTCGAAGTCGACCGCGGCCGTGACGAGGGTTTCGACGCTGTCGCGCAGTTCCTGGGCGAGGCGCACCGTCGGAGCGGGCGCGCGTCCGTAGACGACGAAGCCCGCGGAGGGGCCCGTGCGCCGTGGCCGGTAGACGTTGCCGAGCTGAGCGGTCAGCGTGCGCAGTGCGTCCACCTGCCGGCGCACCCGCTCGATGTCCCGCACCAGGAGATGCAGGCTGGCGCGCGCCTGGGCGTCGTGGGTTGCGTGGTCGGCCATGAGCAAGCCTCTCGAACCGGCGTGGAATAGGAAGGATGACAGCGAGCGGGCCGCCGAAGCGGCCCGGTCGGGTCAATGCTGTTTGACCAACGCGACAGCAGCGGCTCTGGTCACGGTATGGGGGCGTGCGAGCTTCCGTACGAGGCGCGGGAAATGGTGTACGCCCCCTGGACGCACCGCCTGTGACCCGGGGCGGACCCATAGACTGGTGTGTCGTTCCGCTGCGTGTGAGAGGTAGTTCACCACCCATGAGGCTTGTCTTCGCCGGCACCCCCGAGGTCGCCGTACCCGCCCTCGATGCCCTGATCGCCTCCGACCGGCACGAGGTCGTGGCCGTGGTGACCCGGCCCGACGCCCCCGCCGGACGCGGCCGGAAGCTGGTCGCCAGCCCCGTCGCGGAGCGCGCGGAGGAGGCGGGCATCGAGGTGCTCAAGCCCGCCAAGCCGCGCGAGGAGGACTTCCTGGCCCGGCTGCGGGAGATCGCGCCGGACTGCTGCCCGGTGGTCGCCTACGGTGCGCTGCTGCCGAAGACCGCGCTCGACATCCCCGCCAAGGGGTGGGTCAATCTGCACTTCTCGCTGCTGCCCGCCTGGCGGGGCGCGGCGCCGGTGCAGCACGCGGTGCTCGCCGGGGACGAGGTGACCGGCGCCTCGACCTTCCAGATCGAGACCGGCCTGGACTCCGGCCCGGTCTTCGGGGTGCTGACCGAGGAGGTCCGGCCCACGGACACCAGCGGCGATCTGCTCACCCGGCTGGCGTTCGCCGGTTCCGGGCTGCTGGTGGCGACGATGGACGGCATCGAGGACGGCACGCTGCAGGCCGTGCCGCAGCCGGCCGAGGGCGTCACGCTCGCCCCGAAGATCGAGGTCGAGGACGCGAAGGTGGACTGGGCGACGCCCGCGCTGCGGGTCGACCGGGTGATCCGCGGCTGCGCGCCCGCGCCCGGCGCCTGGACGGTCTTCCGCGGCGAGCGCCTCAAGCTGATGTCGGCCGTCCCCGCCACGGACCAGGCGGAGTTGGGCCTGGCACCCGGCGAACTCGCCGTCACGAAGAAGGCGGTGCATGTCGGCACCGGCAGCCACCCGGTGGAACTCGTCTGGGTCCAGCCGCAGGGCAAGAAGCCGATGAAGGCGGCGGACTGGGCGCGCGGGGTGCGGATCGAGGGCGGGGAGCGGCTGGGGGACTGACCCCTCGGCGCTCCGTCACCGGCGGACGGCGGGCCCGCACCGCGGCCGGCCACCGCCGCGCGCCGGGCCCGGCGGGCCCGCGTAGGCTGGGACGGACCCCTCATCTCGTATCCGGAGCACCTTTTCTGTGAGTCAGCAGCCGCGCCGTCGCCCCAGCAAGCCCCATCGCCGCCCGCAGAAGGACCCGGTCAGGATTCTCGCGTTCGAGGCGCTGCGGGCCGTCGACGAGCGCGACGCCTACGCGAACCTGGTCCTGCCGCCGCTGCTGCGCAAGGCGCGTGAGCGCGGTGACTTCGACTCCCGGGACGCCGCGCTGGCGACGGAGCTGGTCTACGGCTCGCTGCGCCGGCAGGGGACGTACGACGCGATCATCGCGCAGTGCGTGGACCGGCCGCTGCGGGAGGTGGACCCGCCGGTCCTGGACGTGCTGACCCTCGGGGCGCATCAGCTGCTCGGCACCCGCATCCCGACGCACGCCGCGGTCAGCGCCAGCGTCGAACTGGCGCGGGTGGTGCTGGGCGACGGCCGGGCGAAGTTCGTCAACGCGGTGCTCCGCAAGGTCGCGGCCCATGACCTGGACGGCTGGCTGGAGCGGGTCGCCCCGGAGTACGACGAGGACCCCGAGGACCACCTCGGCATCGTGCACGCCCACCCCCGCTGGATCGTCTCGGCCCTGTGGGACGCGCTCGGCGGCGGCCGGGCCGGCATCGAGGACCTGCTGGACGCGGACAACGAACGCCCCGAGGTGACCCTGGTGGCCCGGCCCGGCCGGAGCACCACCGAGGAGCTGGTGGCGGCGGCCGGCGAGGAGAGCACGCTTCCCGGGCGGTGGTCCCCGTACGCGGTGCGGCTCGCCGAAGGCGGGGAGCCGGGCGCGCTGGACCCGGTCCGCGAGGGGCGCGCCGGGGTGCAGGACGAGGGCAGCCAGCTCGTCGCCCTCGCGCTGGCCAACGCGCCCGTCGAGGGCGACGACCACGCCTGGCTCGACGGCTGTGCCGGCCCCGGCGGCAAGGCGGCGCTGCTGGCGGCGCTCGCCGCGCAGCGCGGTGCCGCCCTGCTGGCGTCGGAGAAGCAGCCGCACCGCGCCCGGCTGGTGTCCCGGGCCCTGGAGGGCAACCCCGGCCCGTACGCGGTCATCGCCGCCGACGGCACCCGCCCGGCCTGGCGGCCCGGCTCCTTCGACCGGGTGCTGGTGGACGTGCCCTGCACCGGCCTGGGCGCGCTGCGCCGCCGCCCCGAGGCACGCTGGCGGCGCCGCCCGGAGGACCTGGACGGCTTCGCCCCGCTCCAGCGCGGGCTGCTGCGGGAGGCGCTCGCGGCGGTCCGGGTCGGCGGTGTCGTCGGCTATGCGACCTGCTCGCCGCATCCGGCCGAGACCCGGGCCGTGGTGGACGACGTGATCAAGGGCCGCGGCGGCGAGCCGGTCGAGGTGGAGTGGATCGACGCCCGCCCGCTGATGCCCGGCGTACCGGCACTGGGCGACGGCCCGGACGTCCAGCTGTGGCCGCATCTGCACGGCACGGACGCGATGTACCTGGCCCTGCTGCGCCGGACGGGCTGACGGGCGGGCTGACCGGGCGGGCGCCTGGGCCCGCCTCGGGGCCCGTCCTCGGCGGGGCGCGGTAACCCCCGTGTGAAAGCCCCGCCCGCGCCCTCGCGCCCGTCCCCCCTCCGCCGGCCCCCGGGCCGCACGCCATACTGGGGGCATGGCCTTGATCAACCCCAGCATCCTGTCCGCCGACTTCGCCCGGCTCGCCGAGGAGGCGAAGGCCGTGGAGGGCGCCGACTGGCTGCACGTCGACGTCATGGACAACCACTTCGTCCCGAACCTCACCCTCGGTGTACCGGTCGTCGAGTCGCTGAGCAGGGCGACGGACACCCCGCTCGACCTGCATCTGATGATCGAGGACCCGGACCGCTGGGCGCCGCGGTACATCGAGGCCGGGGCCGGCTCCGTGACCTTCCACGTGGAGGCGGCGGCGGCGCCCGTACGGCTGGCGCGGGAGATCCGGGCCAAGGGGGCGCGGGCGTCGATGGCGCTGAAGCCGGCCACGCCGATCGAGCCGTACGAGGATCTGCTGCCCGAGCTGGACATGCTGCTGATCATGACCGTGGAGCCGGGCTTCGGCGGCCAGGCGTTCCTGGACATCATGCTGCCGAAGATCCGCCGTACCCGTGAGCTGATCTCCCGGCACGGTCTGGAGCTGGCGCTCCAGGTGGACGGCGGGGTCTCGGCGGAGACCATCGAGCGGTGCGCGGAGGCGGGCGCCGACGTGTTCGTGGCGGGCTCCGCGGTGTACGGCGCGGACGATCCGGCCAAGGCGGTACGGGACCTGCGGGAAAAGGCCGAGACGGCGACCGCGGCGGCGGGCTGGGGCTGCGCGCACTGAATTTCGGAAGGGGGCACGGGCGGCCCGGCATATTCCGGCCAGGGGAATTTCCCCGCGGTGCGGTGCCGCCTCTTGCCCGTGGCGCAACCGAGCGTTCACGAGGGTCGGGGCGCTCGTGGTCCCCGTTGCCCCCGGGTTTCTGAAAGGATGAGCAAAGACTCGATCAGATGCGCAAAAGGGGAGAATTTCGTGGTAGCCAGCCGCCCACAGTCCGGAATGGGCCCTGCCGAGCTGGTGCAGGCCGCGGCCATGGCCCGCCGTTTCTATCTTGAGGGCAAGTCGAAGATTCAGATCGCGGAGGAATTCGGCGTCAGCCGGTTCAAGGTCGCGCGGGTGCTGGAGACGGCACTGGAACGTGATCTCGTACGGATCGAGATCCGGGTGCCCTCCGAGCTGGACGCCGAACGCTCCGACGCGCTGCGGGCCCGCTACGGCCTGCGGCACGCGGTGGTCGTCGAGTCGCCCGCCGACGCTCCCCCCGCCTTCGGCGGCCAGACCCCGCCGGAGGACGCCGCCGACCCGGAGAACCTCGGCGAGGTCGCGGCCGACCTGCTGGGCGAGCTGGTCACCGAGGGCGATGTGCTGGGGCTGGCCTGGGGCCGGTCGACCATCCACATGGCCGCCGCGCTGCACCGCCTCCCGCCGTGCACCGTCGTGCAGTTGACCGGTGTCTACGACGCCGGGACCGCCGACCGCGGCTCCGTCGAGGCGGTGCGCCGCGCGGCCGATGTCGCCGGGGGCGAGGCGCACCCGATCTACGCGCCGATGCTGCTGCCCGACTCGGCGACGGCCGAGGCGCTGCGCCGCCAGACCGGCATCGCCCGCGCGTTCGACTACTTCGACAAGGTCACCGTCGCCTGTGTCTCCATCGGTTCCTGGGAGCCGGGCGTCTCGACCGTCTACGACATGCTGAGCGAGCAGGAGCGGGAGCACTACGCCTCGCTGGGCGCCGCCGCCGAGATGTCGGCGCACCTCTTCGACGCCGAGGGGCGGCGGATCGGCCGGGACCTCGGCGAGCGGTGCATCACGGTCGAGGCGGACCGACTGCGCCGTATCCCGGAGGTCGTCGCCATCGCGGGCGGCGGGCGCAAGGCCGCCGCGATCGGTGCGGTGCTGCGTTCCGGGCTGGTGACGAGCCTGGTCACGGACACCGCGGCGGCCGACCATCTGCTGCTGGAGACCGGCCCGGGGCCGCGCCCCGCACTGGACCGGGCGGACCCTGACGGGGCGTGACGTACGCCGGACCCCGGCGGGGCGGAGCGGCCGGGGAGCACCGGCGCCGCACCGCCCGGGGGCACCCCCGGGGCGCGGCCATCGACGAGCAGCCCGCGCGGGCCTGTGACAGCATCGGCGCATGGTGATCCGCTTCTCCCCGCGCCGTGCCGCCGCCCTCGCCGGCGCGCTGCTGGCCGGGCTGCTCCTGGTGCTGACCGGGTGTTCCACGGGCGGTGGCGGCGACGGGAGTTCGGCCGGAGCGCCGCGGTCCACCGCCACCGCCGTCGGCGGCTCGCCGCGCGCCTCCGGCGTACCGGACTGGGCACAGGGCATGCCGGTCGTCCCGGCCGGCGAGCTGCCCTCCCAGGCACGGGACACCCTGCGGCTCATCGACGCCGGCGGGCCCTTCCCGTACTCCCAGGACGGCACGGTCTTCGGCAACCGCGAGCGGCTGCTGCCCCGTCAGCCGCGCGGCTACTACCACGAGTACACGGTCCCCACCCCCGGCGCACCGGACCGCGGTGCCCGCCGCCTGGTCACCGGCGAGGGCCATGAGACGTACTACACCAACGATCACTACCGGTCCTTCAAGGCGGTGCTGCGATGACGGCTCCCGTGCCCCGGCCCCTCGCGGCGGTCCTCGACGGCAGCACACCCCCGGGGGTGCTGCCCTGGCCCGCCGAGCGCTCGGTGGCGGACGCGCTGGCCGCCGCCCGGGACGCCGGCTGGACCGGCGCCTCCCTGGACCTCGACGAGGTCGCCGACAAGGCCGCCTTCATGGACCGCTGCGCCCGCGCGCTGCGGCTGCCGGACTGGTTCGGCCGTAACTGGGACGCGCTCGACGACTGCCTCACCGATCTGTCCTGGTGCCCCGCCGACCGCGGCCGGCTGCTCGTGGTGACGGGCTGGCAGGGCTACGCGGCCGCGGCGCCCGACGAGTGGAGCATCGTCGAGGGGGTGCTGGCGGACGCGGTGGGCTACTGGCGGGACACCGCCACCGGACTCGCCGTGATCATGGCCAGGGGACGGGCCAGGCAGAGCGCGGAACGGCGGCCGTAGCGGGCCCGACCAGCCACGATGCCGTGCGGTCCGCCGCTCGCGCGAAGGGCCGGGGAGCGGCACGGACACCACGGGCGGCGCGGGGCCCCTTGGGGGATCGCACACACCGTCCACAGGGCGCTCGGACAATCACATGACCCCTGGTCAGGGCCCGTATCCTGGCCATATGCGATTCCTGAACCCGAAGAACGGCGCGCTCGAAGAGAGTTCTTCGGTGCCCTACGACCTGACCTACGACGACGTGTTCATGGTGCCCGGCCGCTCCGCCGTCGGCTCCCGCCAGGGCGTGGACCTGTCCTCGCACGACGGGACCGGGACCACCATCCCGCTCGTGGTCGCCAACATGACGGCGATCGCCGGCCGCCGGATGGCCGAGACGGTGGCCCGCCGCGGTGGCCTGGTCGTCATCCCTCAGGACATCCCGCTCGACGTCGTCACCGACGTCGTGACCTGGATAAAGCGCCGCCACCTGGTCCTGGACACGCCGATCGTGCTGTCCCCGGTCGCGACGGTGGCCGACGCGCTGGCGCTGCTGCCCAAGCGGGCGCACGGCGCGGGCATCGTCGTCGAGGGCGGCCGCCCGGTCGGCGTCGTCACCGAGCACGACCTGGCCGGGGTGGACCGCTTCACGCAGGTGGCCGAGGTCATGACCAAGGACCTGCTGGTCCTGGACGCGGACATCGACCCGCGGGAGGCCTTCAACCGCCTCGACGCCGCCAACCGCAAGCTCGCGCCCGCGGTCGACGCGGACGGCATGCTGGTCGGCATCCTCACCCGTAAGGGCGCGCTCCGCGCCACCCTGTACACCCCCGCAACGGACGCCGACGGCAAGCTGCGGATCGCGGCCGCCGTCGGCATCAACGGCGATGTGGCCGGGCGGGCCAAGGCCCTGCTGGCGGCCGGTGTGGACACCCTCGTGGTGGACACCGCGCACGGCCACCAGGAGTCGATGATCACCGCGATCAGGGCGGTCCGGGCGCTGGACCCGCAGGTCCCGATCGTGGCGGGCAACATCGTCGCCGCCGAGGGCGTCCGCGATCTGATCGAGGCCGGCGCTGACATCATCAAGGTCGGTGTCGGACCGGGCGCGATGTGCACCACCCGGATGATGACCGGGGTCGGCCGGCCGCAGTTCTCCGCGGTGCTGGAGTGCGCCGCCGAGGCCAGGAAGTTCGGTAAGCACGTCTGGGCGGACGGCGGTGTCCGCCACCCCCGCGATGTCGCCATGGCACTGGCCGCGGGCGCGTCCAACGTCATGGTCGGCTCGTGGTTCGCCGGCACCCTCGAATCGCCCGGTGACCTCCAGCACACCGCCGACGGCCGGCCGTACAAGGAGAGCTTCGGCATGGCCTCGGCCCGTGCGGTGCGCAACCGCACCAGCGACGAGTCGGCCTACGACCGGGCCCGCAAGGCGCTCTTCGAGGAGGGCATCTCCACCTCGCGGATGTTCGTCGACCAGGCGCGCCCCGGCGTCGAGGACCTGATCGACTCGATCATCGCGGGCGTCCGCAGCTCCTGCACCTACGCGGGCGCGGCCTCCCTGGCGGAGTTCGCCGAGAAGGCCGTGGTCGGTGTGCAGAGCGCCGCCGGCTACGCCGAGGGCAAGCCGCTGCACGACAGCTGGAACTGACCCGCCACGGGGCCGCTCGCCGGTCCCCAAGCCGCCGTCCAACGGCCCCGCACCGGCTCGGTGCGGGGCCGTTCGGGTAAGTGGAACCCGGGGCCCCGGTCGGTGTCACCCGGCCGGTACCCGTACGATCGGAACTTGGCGCGCAACGAACGACCGCCCGCCGTGCCGGTGCGCAACAATCGTGCACTGTTGCGCAAGGAACCTGCATTACGGCAGGTCAGCGGCGGGCCGTAAGGTCAAGCGCTGTACGTGGAGTGGCGGAGTCCGCCTGCTCGGCGGTCTCCTGCTACGGAGTGCTTCGGCATGCCCTTGTACCGACCGCTGCCGGTCGCCGCCATCCGTACCCGTCATTCTGATCGGCAGCGATAAAGGAGCCACCCCAGTGTTGGAGCACGGCGCAGCCCCGCCCGCAGGGGACAGCGACCCCCCGCCCCCCTCGTCAGGGGGCATGGCCACTCGGCTGATGCGGCGCAAGCCCGTCGAGCGGCTGGTCGCCGAGGGCGGCAAGGGCCAAGGGGGAACGCTCCGCCGGTCGATGGGTATGTGGCAGCTGACCATGATCAGCATCGGCGCCACCCTCGGCACCGGCATTTTCGTGGTCCTCGGCGAGGCCGTCCCGGACGCCGGGCCCGCGGTCATCCTCGCCTTCGTGCTCGCCGGTGTCACCGCGCTGTTCTCCGCGCTGTCCTACGCGGAGCTGGCCGGCAGCATCCCGGTCTCCGGCTCGTCCTACTCCTATGCCTACGCCACCCTCGGTGAGCTGGTCGCCTGGGTCTGCGGCTGGTGCCTGATCCTGGAGTACGGCGTCTCGGTCGCGGCCGTCGCCGTGGGCTGGGGCCAGTATCTGAACGAGCTGCTCAACGGCGTCTTCGGCTTCACCATCCCGGACGCGCTGTCCCAGCCGCCCGGCGACGGCGGCATCTTCAACCTGCCGGCCCTGCTGGTCGTGCTGCTGGCGATGGTGTTCCTGCTGGGCGGCGCCAAGGAGAGCGCCCGGGCCAACACGATCATGGTCGTCGTCAAGATCGCCGCGCTGCTGCTGTTCTGCGGCGTCGCCGTCCAGGGCGTGCGCTCCGGCAACTACGCGAACTTCTTCCCGATGGGCATGGCGGGCGTCAGCGCCGCCGGCGCCACCCTGTTCTTCTCGTACATCGGCTTCGACGCCGCCTCCACCGCGGGCGAGGAGGCCAAGAACCCGCAGCGGGACCTGCCGCGCGCGATCATGCTCTCGCTGGTGATCGTCACGGCGCTGTACTGCCTGGTCGCGGCGATCGCCGTGGGCGCGATGCCCTGGAAGAAGTTCGAGGGCTCGGAGGCCGCGCTCGCCGGGATCATGAAGGCGGTCACCGGCGAGAGCTGGTGGGCCGTGCTGCTCGCCTTCGGCGCGGTCGTCGCCATCGCCAGTGTCGTGCTGACCGTGCTCTACGGCCAGACCCGCATCCTGTTCGCGATGTCCCGGGACGGGCTGGTGCCGAAGGTGTTCTCCAAGGTGCACCCGAAGAGCGGTGCGCCGCGCGCCAACACCGTGATCGTCTCGCTGTTCTGCGGCGTGCTCGCCGCCGCGGTGCCGCTCGGCGAGCTGGCCGACGCCACCAGCATCGGCACCCTGTTCGCCTTCGCGCTGGTCAACATCGCGGTGATCGTGCTGCGCCGGACCCGGCCCGACATGCCGCGCAGCTTCCGCACCCCGCTCTCGCCGCTCTTCCCGGCGATCGGCTTCCTGCTGTGCCTCTACATGATGGGCAGCCTCGGCGCCGTGACCTGGGTGGTCTTCGGTGTCTGGATGGTCGTGGGCCTTGTGGTCTACTTCGGATACGGCATGCGCCGCTCCCGATTGGCCACCGCAGAGAAGTGATCCACCCGCAGTGCGACTGAACGACCTCGACGAACGCATCGTCCACGCCCTCGCCGCGGACGCCCGCCGCAGCTACGCCGATATCGGCCAGGAGGTCGGGCTCTCCGCACCGGCCGTCAAACGCCGGGTGGACCGGCTGCGGGCGGACGGCGCGATCACCGGATTCACCGTACGGGTCGACCCGGCCGCGCTCGGCTGGGAGACCGAGGGGTTCATCGAGATCTACTGCCGCCGCAACACCTCGCCCGAGGCGATCCACCGCGGCCTGTCGCGCTACCCGGAAGTGGCGTCCGCCTCCACCGTCACCGGTGAGGCGGACGCCGTCGTCCAGGTCTTCGCCTCCGACATGCGGCACTTCGAGCGGGTGCTGGAGCGGATCGCGGGCGAGCCGTTCGTGGAGCGGACCAAGTCCGTGCTGGTCCTCTCGCCGCTGCTGCGGCGCTACAGCTCGGGGGCGCCGGGCTGACGGCCCCGCACCCGATGGCCTGCGGGGCCCCGGCTCAGCACCCGTTCCGCCCGGCCCGCGCACCGGTCCGCAGGCCCCACACCACGGCGCAGCCCACCGCCAGCACCACCCCCGCCGCGATCCGGTAGCCCAGCGCCGTGGCCTCGGTGAACGCGGCGGCCGTCGCGGCACCGTGCCCGGTCCCCGAGGCGAAGCGCACCGACAGCACGGTGCCCACCACGGCGATCCCCAGCGCCGCGCCCAACTCCCGTGCCGCGCCCTGGAGTCCGGACCCCATCCCGGAGCGGTGGGCCGGTACCGACGCCACGATCGCCTGCGACAGCGTCGGCGTCGCCAGCCCCGCACCGGCCGCCATCACCAGGAGAAACGCCAGGTAGCAGAGGTAGGGGGTGCCGGCGTCCGCGGTGGCGAGCAGCAGCAGACCGGCCGCGACCAGCGCCAGTCCCGTACCGGCCGTCCTGGCCTCACCGGCGCGCCGTGCCCAGCGCAGGCCGTACCGCGTCACCGCCATCATCCCGAGGGCCAGCGGCGCGATCGCACAGCCCGTCCGGAGCGGCGAGTACGCCTTCACGTACTGCAGGAACTGGGCGTTGACGTAGAAGAGGGCGAACATCCCGAAGAAGGTGCCGGCGATGCCCAGGCTGCCGGCGAGCAGCCTCGGCAGCCGGAACAGCCGGGGGTCCAGCACCGGGTGCGCGGCCCGCAGCCCGTGCCGTACGAACAGCGCGAACACCACCAGCGCCAGGGCGAAGGCGCCGGTCACCGGGGCCGAGGACCAGCCCCGCCCCGGGCCCTCGATGACGCCGAAGAGCAGCGCCGCCGCGCCCAGGACCAGCAGCGCCGAACCGGGCAGATCGAGCGCCGCGGTCTGCCGGGGGACCCGGGGCGCGGCCGCCGCCACCCAGGCCAGCAGGCCCAGGCCGAGCGGCACGTACACCCAGAACAGCCCCTGCCACGGCAGGAACTGCAGGATCAGCGCGCCGCCCGCGTTGCCCGCCAGCCCGCCGATGCCGATCGCGGTGCTCCAGGCGGCGACGGCCCCGGCCCTGCGGTCGGGCGGGGCGGTGTGCAGCAGCACGGCCATGGTCGCGGGGACCAGCAGGGCGGCGCCCGCGCCGGAGAGCGCCCGGCCCGCCAGCAGCACCGGCAGCGTGGTCGCCGGCGCGCTCAGCAGCGCGCCCGCGGCGAACACGCCGAGCCCGGTGAGCAGCACCCCCTTGCGGCCCACCCGGTCCCCGAGCGCACCCGCCGGGATCAACAGCCCCGCGAAGACCAGCACATAGGTGTCGACGATCCACAACAGCTGGGCGGGGGAGGGGTGCAGAGCGCCGGCGGCGATCCTGGGTATCGCGAGGTTCATCGCGGCCACCAGCGACTGCGCGACCAGCACACAGGCACACATCGCGGCCGTCACCGAGCGCGGACGGGCCCGGATGCCGCCGGGCGCGGGCGGGGACTTGGGAAGGGAAGCGGTGGAGGTCATGGGCGGGACGCTAAGGTCCCTTGCAGTTGACCTCAAATGCAAGGTGTGCACTCCATGATTGCGCGAAACGCAAACATCGACCTCAACCTGCTGACGGCACTGGACGCCCTGCTCGAAGAGCAGAGTGTGACCGCGGCCGCCGACCGGCTCGGGCTCTCCGGGCCGGCCATGAGCCGCGCCCTCGGCCGTATCCGCCGCACCACCGGCGACCCCGTCCTGGTGCGTGCCGGCCGCCATATGGTGCCCACCCCGCGCGCCCTGGAGATCCGGGCCGAGGTGCGGCGGCTGGTGGCGGCGGCACACGGCGTGCTGGCCCCGTCCGCGCCGGCCGACCCGGCCCAGTTGGCCCGGGTGTTCACCGTCAACGCCAACGACCTCTTCGTCACCTCCGTCGGTCCGCGCCTCGTCGCCCGCGCCGCCCGGGAAGCGCCGCAGGTCGTGCTGCGCTTTCTCGGCGAGAGCCATATCGATGTGCCGCTGCTGCGGGACGGCGCAGCGGACCTGGAACTCGGCGTCATCGACAGCCCCGAACCGGAGATCCGCCGGGAGGCGCTGTTCACCGACCGGAAGGTCGCGGTGGTGCGCGAGGGCCATCCGCTGACCAACGGGACACTCACCGTGCGCCGCTTCGCCGACGCCGCGCACCTCAACTTCTCCCGCCGCGGCCGGCTGACCGGGCCCGTCGACGCGGCGCTCGCGGCACACGGACTGCGGCGCAGGGTGATCGCCACCGTCCCGACCTTCGCCGCCTCGCTGATGATGGTCCGTGACAGCGACGCGGTGGGCCTGGCCAACGAGCGCGCCGGGGCGGCGACGGTCCGCGGCCTGGGCCTGCGCACGCTGCCGATCCCGCTCGAACTGCCGCCGACGGAGCTGGAGATGGCCTGGCATCCGCGCCAGGAGGCCGACGCGGGGCACCGCTGGCTGCGCGGGCTGGTGCGGGAGACGGTGCTGGAGTCCGTACGGGACGTGCCGCCCGGAGAGGGCTGACCGCCCCCGGGCCGCCGTTCCTGACGGCCGGTCAGTCCTCCCCGGAGGGCCCGTGCACCGCGTCGAAATCGTCCATGAAGCGGGTGAACAGCCGGGCGAACGCGGCGCGTTCGGCGGCCGGCCAGTCCCGGGTCACCCGCGCCACCGCGGACCGGCGGAAGTGGTGCGCCGCCTCCAGCAGCTCCCGGCCGTCCCGCGTCACGGTCAGCAGCGTGCGCCGGCCGTCCGCCTGATCGGCCTCACGGCGGAGGTGACCGGCCTGCACGGCGGCCGCCACCAGCTTGCTCGCCCGCGGCTGGTCCACCCGCAGCGCGTCCGCCACCTCCCGCACCCCCGCGGGCTCCCCGCGCTCCTCGGCCGCTTCCACGACATCCAGCACCTCGAACGCGGCCCCCTCCGGCACCGGTCGCCCGCCCTGCCGCGCCGCCCTTCGCGCCAGCGTCCGGCGGGCGGCGCTCCGGCGCAGGGCCACCATGGCCCGCTCGATCGCCGCGACCTCCGCGTCCCCGCCGCCGCCCGTCGGGTCCTGGTCCTCGTCCCGCACCGTCTTCGGCATCCGCGTGCCCTCCGTCCCGCCGGTCCCGGTCATACCCCGCAACTCGCTTACCCGGCCGCTCCGCTCGCCGTAAAGGCCTTGCCCCTTGCCCGGGAGAGAAGAATACTCGGAGACAAGTACTTGTCATGGTGCATGTATCTGTCCGCGCCCAGCCTGGACCCCTCCCGGAGGCAGCCCTCATGACCGGCCCGCTGAAGCCCCTCGGCCACTACCTCAAGGCCCTCGACGCCCTCATCGACGCGGACTTCGCGCGCACCCTGTCCACGCACCGGCTGACCCGCCGCGACTGGCAGGTGCTCAACAGCCTGGCGCTCCAGGGGCCGCTCGCCCGGCCGGTGCTGAGCCGGCTGCTGGAGCCCTTCTGGGAGACCGGATCACCCACCCTCGACGAGGTCGCGGGCGCCCTGCTCGCCCGCGACCTGCTCACCGCCGACGGGGACACCCTCGCCCTCACCGCGGCCGGCCGGCGGGCCCATGCCGAGGCCGCGAGCCTGATCGGTGCGGCCCGCGCCCGCCTGATGCGCGGGCTGACCGACGACGACTACGTCCGTACGGTGACCGTCCTCGACCGGATGACCGCCAATCTGACCCCCGGACGCTGACCGGCGGCCCGGGGCGCACGCGGGAGGCGCGCGCCGGGCCGCCGGGCCTCCCCTACCGCCGGAGCAGGTCGCCCGCGCCGGCTCACACGGAGGGGAGACCGCTCACCGGAAGGGCCCGTCGTCCGCGAACGCGTGCGCCGCGAAGCGCTTGCCCATCCGGCGGTACGCGGCCGCGCCGGGGTGCAGCCCGTCGGCCAGGTCATCCGTCTCGTCCGGGCCGAGCAGCTCGCGTCCGTCGAGGTAGTGGAGGTGGGGGTCGTGTGCCCGCCGGGCCGCCACGATCCGGGCCAGTTCGGCACGGACCACCGCCAGCGACAGCGCGCCACTCGCCACATCGGCCGGATCACCCAGGGCGGCGAGCTTCCCGTCCGGGGTGATCGTCGTCGGGCCGGGGGTCTCCTCCAGGACCGGGCAGCTCACCGGGGACATCACCAGCAGCGGGGTGTCCGGATGCCCCTCCCGGATCGTGTCCAGGAAGCCGTGCACCGCCGGGCCGAACGTCCGCAGCCGGAAGGCCGCCAGGCTCACGATGTTGATGCCCACCTTGAGGCTGATCAGGTCGGCGGGCAGGTCCCGGATCGTCCGGGCGACATAGGGGTCGAGCACGGCGTTGCCCGCCTGGCTGAGGTTGATCACCTCCACGCCGCCGAGCGCGGCCGCCACCACCGGCCAGGTGCCGGTCGGTCCGTCCGCCTCCAGGCAGTGGCTGATGGAACTCCCGTGGTGCACCCAGCGGCGCCGCCCGTCCGGCAGCGGCGCCAGCACCTCACCGTCCGCGCGCAGGGCGACCAGCTCCGTGGGCGTCTGCTGGGGCAGCCACAGCTCCACGGTCTTCATGCCGTCCGGCAGCCCGGTGAACCGTACGGTCCCCGGCTCGCCCGGGACCATCCGCTGCTCGGCCCCCGGCTCCGCCATCCGCACCACGTTCCCCACCGGCGCCTGCCGGCGCCCGGCCGGCGCGCCGTCCACCAGCAGCTCCAGCGTGCCGGTCGGCTGGGGCCCGGCGTCGGTGTCGAGCTGCCCCGTGGAGGTGAGCACGTCGAGCTCCAGCTCACGCGCGTCGGTGCGGAACACCAGCCGCACCCCCGACGGCATCAGGGTCACCCCGTGGACCGACGGGTCCTGGTACTGCTCCTTGGTCCACTCGGGCAACCGCCGCGGCAGCACCCCCGCCGGTGTGACCTCCAGGTCCAGCGCACCCCGTAGCTCCACCGGTCCGCCCTTAAGGGGAACCGCCCGCATCGCCGCCATCACCGCTCCTGTTCCGGGTCAGCGCACAACGAAACCGCGCTGCCCCGAACCTATTGATCATCAGTCCCCGACGGCAACGACCGGACGCCCGCACCACGGCCGGACCACACCGGCATCGGGCGGGACCCCTGCCACCAGCGGCGCAGCCGTCCGGCCCGGTGCCCCGCGCGGGCGCAACGAATCACCGCACAGCCGCTTGAAAGCGCAATGAATCACTCCTCGGCGCGCAACGGTGGCGCCTTGTCCCGGATCACCGGCGGACCGTACCGTCAATGCGTCCGCCCGCACCGTCCCGCCGAGGGGTCCCATGACGTCGCTGCACACCGCCCTGCTCCAGAGCTCGGGACGGCCCGGCGATGTCGCGCACAACCTGCGGGTGATCGAGGACGCCGCCCGCGAGGCCGCGGCGACCGGCGCCGGGCTCCTCGCCTGCCCTGAGCTGTTCCTGACCGGCTACGCCATCGGCGGTGACGTCCACCGCCTCGCGGAGCCCGCCGACGGCGACAGCGCCCGCGCCGTCGGGAAGATCGCCGCCGAGCACGGCATCGCGGTGCTCTACGGCTACCCCGAGCGCGCCGCGCAGGACGAGGACGACAGCGCCGCTGTCTACAACTCGGCGCAGCTCATCGGCCCGGACGGCGAGCGCCTCGCCAACTACCGCAAGACCCACCTCTTCGGCTGCTTCGAGCGCGAGTGGTTCACCCCGGGGGGGCGGGCCGTCGTCCAGGCCGAGCTGGCCGGGCTCCGGATCGGCGTGATGATCTGCTACGACGTGGAGTTCCCGGAGAACGTCCGGGCCCACGCACTGGCCGGCACCGATCTGCTGCTGGTGCCCACCGCGCAGATGCACCCCTTCCAGTTCGTCGCCGAGTCCGTCATTCCGGTCCGCGCCTTCGAGAACCAGATGTACGTGGCGTACGTCAACCGGGTCGGCACGGAAGGTGAGTTCGAGTTCGTCGGCCTCAGCTGCCTGGCCGGCCCGGACGGGGTGGTCCGCACCCGTGCCGGCCGCACCGAGCAGCTGGTCCGGGCCGAGGTCGACGCCGCCTTCCTCAAGGAGTCCCGGGCCGACAACCCGTATCTGCACGACCGCCGGCCCGAGCTGTACGGCCCGCTGACGTGACCTGACCCCGCCCCACACCCCCCACCGATCCGCCGCAGGCCGGCCCACCCGGCCCGAGCCGCCCTGCCTGCTGTGCCCTGTCTGCAAGGAGCCCGTCCCCGATGACGTCCACGGTGCCCACCGCCGCCCACCACGCGGATGCCCAGCCGCCGATCACCATGTTCGGCCCGGACTTCCCGTACGCCTACGACGACTTCCTCGCCCACCCGGCGGGCCTCGGCCAGGTCCCCGCGACCGAGCACGGCAAGGAGGTCGCGGTCATCGGCGGCGGCCTCTCCGGCATCATCACCGCCTATGAGCTGATGAAGATGGGCCTCAGGCCCGTCGTCTACGAGGCGGACCAGATAGGCGGCCGGCTGCGGACCGTCGGCTTCGACGGCACCCCGGCCGACGCCGCGGGCCTGACCGCCGAGATGGGCGCGATGCGCTTCCCGCCGTCCTCGACGGCGCTCCAGCACTACATCGACCTGGTGGGCCTCGCGACCGAGCCGTTCCCCAACCCGCTGGCGGCGGACACCCCGTCGACCGTCGTCGACCTCAAGGGCGAGTCGCACTACGCCCGCACCGTCGACGACCTGCCCGAGGTCTACCACCAGGTCATGGACGCCTGGAACGCCTGTCTGGAAGAGGGCGCGGACTTCTCCGACATGAACCAGGCGATCCGCGAGCGCGACGTCCCGCGCATCCGCGAGATCTGGTCCCGGCTCGTCGAGAAGCTCGACAACCAGACCTTCTACGGCTACCTCTGCGACTCGACCGCCTTCAAGTCCTTCCGCCACCGGGAGATCTTCGGCCAGGTCGGCTTCGGCACCGGCGGCTGGGACACCGACTTCCCCAACTCCATCCTGGAGATCCTGCGGGTCGTCTACACCGAGGCCGACGACCACCACCGCGGCATCGTCGGCGGCAGCCAGCAGCTGCCGCTGCGCCTGTGGGAGCGCGAGCCGCAGAAGATCGTGCACTGGGCGCCGGGCACCTCGCTGTCCTCGCTGCACGACGGCACGCCCCGGCCCGCGGTCACCCGCCTGCACCGCACCGCCGGCAACCACATCACCGTCACCGACGCCCACGGCGACATCCGCACCTACGAGGCGGCCGTCTTCACCGCGCAGTCCTGGATGCTGCTGAGCAAGATCGCGTGCGATGACTCGCTGTTCCCCATCGACCACTGGACGGCGATGGAGCGCACCCACTACATGGAGTCCAGCAAGCTCTTCGTCCCCGTCGACCGCCCCTTCTGGCTGGACAAGGACGAGGAGACCGGGCGGGACGTCATGTCGATGACGCTGACCGACCGGATGACCCGCGGGACGTACCTGCTCGACAACGGACCGGACGAACCCGCCGTCATCTGCCTCTCCTACACCTGGTGCGACGACAGCCTCAAGTGGCTGCCGCTGGACGTGAACGAGCGGATGGAGGTCATGCTGAAGTCGCTCGGCGAGATCTATCCGAAGGTCGACATCCGCAAGCACATCATCGGCAACCCGGTCACCGTCTCCTGGGAGAACGAGCCCTACTTCATGGGCGCGTTCAAGGCCAACCTGCCCGGCCACTACCGCTACCAGCGGCGGCTGTTCACCCACTTCATGCAGGACCGCCTGCCCGCGGACAAGCGCGGCCTCTTCCTCGCCGGCGACGACATCTCCTGGACGGCCGGCTGGGCCGAGGGCGCGGTGCAGACCGCCCTGAACGCGGTGTGGGGCGTGATGCACCACTTCGGCGGGGCGACGGACACCACCAACCCGGGTCCGGGCGATGTGTACGACGAGATAGCCCCGGTCGAACTGCCGGAGGACTGAGGACTGTTGGCGGGTGGGCGGATCTGCGGTGCGGTGGTGGCAGCCGCACCGTTGCCGCGCGCGGCGGGCAGCGTGGCCACCAAATGGCGGCCGCGGCCAGGGTCAGGGTCACCAGCGGGTCGGCGACCGAGCGGTAGACGTCGGGCCAGGGGAGGCCCGGGACGCCGTTCAGCCGGGCAGCGGAGTCAGCAGCATCCGCCCGACCAGGCCCACCCCGGCGTCCAGCCGCTCGGTCAGCTCCTCCGCCACCTCCGGCAGCCGGCGTACGCCCCACAGCGCCCTGGCCGCCACCCAGGCACCGTCCCTGGCCTTGTCCAGGCTCCACGACCCGACCAGATGCGTCAGCGGATCGGCGACGTCCAGCACATCGGGGCCGGGCATCAGCAGCTCACGGATTCGCTCCTCCAGGCTCGTCAGCACCCCGCCGACCCGCTCGAAGTCCTGCTCCAGCGCGGCGGGTTCACACTCCAGCGCCCGGCAGGTGTCCAGGACGGCCAGCGCCAGATCGTGGCCGATGTGGGCGTTGATCCCGGCCAGCGCGAACTGGAGCGGACGCACTCCCGGGTGGCGGCGGAGCTGGAAGAGCGGCCGCCAGCAGGCCGGCGGCCGCAGCCCGGCGGACGCGGCGTCCACCGCGGCGAAGTAGCGCCGCGCGAAACGGACGTCCAGCTCACCGGCGGCCGCCGGGTCCTGGAACGTACCGTCCCCGATACGCCGCGCCACCGCCTCCGTGACCGCGAGGTAGACGCCGTTGAAGACCGCCACCCCGTCCTCGGCGGGCAACCCCGCCGCCAGTGCCCGCATCCGCGCCAGTACCTCCGCCACATGCGGGCCGGCCACGCCTCCCGCTCCGGTCGGCGGGCGGGGCGCGGCTCCCCCGGCCGGGCCCGTGCGGCCGGGACCGCCGTGATCCTGAGTCGTCGTCATCCACCCAGCGTGACAGTGGGAATGCGGATAGTGAGGTTTGTGTGGTCCCGATGACCGGATCGGGGTAATGGGCGGCGCGCCCGCTTGTGACGCGTACGCATGCGGTGGGGGCGCGGCGTCAGTTTGTCCAGAAGCATTCGTTCGACTATGAATCACCTCGGCTCTGTGACGTGCAGGGCGTCGCGGAGTGGAGAGTGATCATGGCCGGTTTCGGATGGAAACTGCATGGCGACGGGCGCCATCTGAAGCCCGGCGAGGTGGTCCGGCCCGGGGAGCGCCTCACCTGGGGGCGGACGATCGCGCTCGGCGCCCAGCACGTGGTGTCGATGATCGGGGCCTGCTTCGTCGCCCCCGTCCTCATGGGCCTGGACCCCAGCCTCGCCCTGATGGCGTCCGGTGTCGCCACCGCCCTGTTCCTGCTGATGACCCGCGGACGCATCCCCAGCTACCTGGGCTCCTCGCTCTCCTTCGTGGGGGTGTCCGTCGTCATCGCCGGCCAGGGGGGAGACGCCGGCACCCTGACGGGCGCGATGCTCGTGGTGGGCGCCTGCCTGGCGGGCTGCGGCATCGCCATCCACGTCGTCGGGGCGCGGGTGATCCACGCGGTGCTCCCGCCGACGGTGACCGGCGCGGTCGTGATGCTGATCGGCTTCAACCTCGCGCCCGTGACGGCGTCCACGTACTGGCCCCAGGACCAGTGGACGGCGCTGGCGACGATGCTGTTCACCGGGCTCGCGCTCGTCGTGCTCCGGGGTTTCTGGTCGCGGATCGCCATCTTCCTGGGCCTGGTCTTCGGCTATGCGCTGTCCTGGATTCTCGACCGCACCGCGGGACGGATTCATTCCGTCAACGGCGCGGGCAAGGTCACCGACCACTGGCGCATCGACTTCTCCGGTGTCGGAAAGGCCGACTGGATCGGCGTTCCCACCTTTCACGCACCCAACTTCTCCACCTCCGCGATCCTCGTCGCGCTGCCGGTCCTGGTCGCGCTGATCGCGGAGAACGCCGGACACATCAAGGCGGTCGGCGCGATGACCGGTGACCCCCTGGACGACAGGATGGGCGTGGCGATCGTCGCCGACGGCACGGCAACGGTCCTGTCCACCGCGGTGGGTGGCCCCGCCACCACGACCTACGCCGAGAACATCGGCGTCATGGCCGCCACCCGGGTCTACTCCACCGCGGCCTACTGGGCGGCGGCCGGCTTCGCCCTGCTCTTCGGACTGTGCCCGAAATTCGGCGCGGTGGTCGCGGCGATTCCCGGCGGGGTGCTGGGCGGTATCACCGTCATCCTGTACGGCATGATCGGCCTGCTCGGAGCCCAGATCTGGGTGCGGAACAAGGTGGACTTCTCGGTCCCGCTGAACCTCATTCCCGCCGCGGCCGGAATCATCATCGCCATCGGTGGCGTCTCACTGAAGTTCGGCGAGAACTTCGAACTGAGCGGTATCGCGCTGGGCACGCTCACCGTGCTCACCGGCTACCACTCCCTGCGCTGGCTCTCCAAGGCGGCGGCCCGGCCGGGCACGCCCCTCCTCGACGCCGGGACCGGCGAATACAGCAAGCCCACCGACGGGGACGACTGACGCGCCCGCGACACCTCGCACGCCGACGGGACGGCATTTCCCTTCTCCCTGCCGTTTGTCCGCCCTCGCGCAGGTCTCACTTGCAGATGAACTCACCTGCAAGTGAACTCACGTGCAAACGAACTCACTTGCAGATGAGGAGACTGTCGCAGACCCCGATTCCCTGGGGAGCGGTGGAGGGATGGGGAAGGCCGTCCCAGCTGTTGAGGATGTAATACCCGTCGGCCGGACCGTTTCCCGCCTCGATGACGATCATTGTCTGGTCGCCCATGGACTCATTGCGGGTGACCACGACATTGTCGTAGAGGGCCTTGAAGAGATTGAGGGTCTTGAAGCTGTCCGTGTGGACCACGCGATAGGTCCGGGACTGCGGATTGCCGCTCATGTCCTCGCCGGTGACCGTGTTCAGGTACGTGGGCCAGTTCTTCCAGTCCTTCGCGATCCTGCCCGACTGGTACGCCATGTCGAGCGCGGGTTTCACCCCTTGGCGGACCGCGGACATATGGATGTGCAACTGGCCGTGCGAACGGTGGGGGGCCGCATTGACCCCCAGCCCCACCACACCCCACTTCTGCTGCCCGAACCAGAAGCCCGCCCGCTCCTCGGCGACCTGCCAGTAATTATTGCTGGAGTACGCGCCCGACACGAGGTCCGGGCACTCGATCCCCTTGATGCGGTCGGTGGCCACCAGCAGATATCCCTTGACTCCTCTGGATACCAGCCAGAACGCGTTGATCTGCCTCTCCTTGCAGTCCAGGGCCATGTGCCAGAGGAATTCGTCGATGTCCTTCGGGTCTCCGCAGAGCGCCACGGGCGGCACGGTAAGGGTGCTCTCCCGGGTGCCTTCTCGGTAGTTCTCGGTCACGGCGATACCTCCACGGTGAACGGGTGCGTGCCGCGACCGCCCGGCCGGAGCATCCCGCCCCGGTACACCGGAAGCCTCACCGGCCGCGCGACCCACCACACCCCCGGGCCGCGACAGGCCGCACACAGACAGGGGCCGACAGACCGCGCACCGGCGGGGAGGGCATCGCACTGCCCGCCGGCGGACCCGTGGGCTGACCCCACCCAGGACACGGCATGAGCTGTACGAGCTGTCCCACCACCGTCCCACCGCCCCGAGAGGGGCGCATCTGCTGGGCCGGGGGCGGTGGTTCGCGAGCGGGCGGGGCCGCCGGGGCAGGTGTGCCGGTGACGGCTGGCCCGCGCGTCCACCCTGAGTCGGCCCTTCCCGTTCAGGAATCGAGCACCGCGGCGACGGCTTCGATCTCGACGAGCTGGTCGTTGTAGCCGAGCACCGTGACACCCATCAGCGTGCTCGGCGCATCGTGCTCACCGAACGCGTCCCGGACCACCTCCCACGCCGTCACCAGGTCTTCCTGGCGGCTGGAGGCGACGAGCACGCGGGTGCTGATGACGTCGTGCAGCGAGGCACCGGCGTCCGCCAGCGCGGTCCGCATGTTCTCCACGGCCTTGGCGGCCTGCCCCGCGACGTCCCCGACCGCCGCGGTGGAGCCGTCCTCGTTCAGCGGACAGGAACCCGCGAGGAAAATCAGCCGTGCCTCGGCCGGCGCCGTGGCCGCGTAGGCGTACTCCGCGACATCGGACAGCGACGCGGAGCGAATCAACGAGACGGCACGAGGCATGGGCATTCCTTTCGCGGCGCATACGGGACGCCCACGACCCTCTCAGGGATCAACTCCGCGTTCGACGCAATATTTTGGGGGCGGGACGGGGCGCGGCCGGGCGGCGCCGGGCCGGGGCGCCCTCCCCTCCTACGGCGCGAGGGTGCCGACCCACTCCTCGGCCGTGACGACATCCGCCCACTGCGGGAACATCCGCTCGGTGAGGAACCGGTGAACCTCCGGGTCGGTGTCGAGGCAGACGTCCGCCAGGACCGTGAGGCCGAAGTCCTGGTCGTTGGCCTGGCACAGGGTGTGCAGCACCACGCCACTGGTCGCGATGCCGGTGAGAACGAGGCTGTCGATGCCGCGCGCCCTGAGCACCACGTCGAGATCGCTGCCCGAGAACGCGCTGGCCCGCCTCTTGGTGACCACGATGTCGCCCTGCCGGGGCGTGACGTCGTGGTGGATCTCGGTACCGGGAGCGCCTTCGGTGAAGAGACCGGCCTGCACGATGGCGCTGAGTACCCGGTTGCGGGGGCTGACGTCAGCGTGGCCCGGCCGCAGGCCGATGACCACGTAGATCACCGGGATTCCCGCCGCCCGGGCACCGTCGATCGCACCCCGCAGGCGCGGCAGATACCCGGACCCGTCGTCAGCGATCTCCACGATGTCCTCCTGGACATCCATCACGAGGAGTGCACTGTTCGCCATGCTTACCCTTCCGTCCCGTTGTCCGCTGTCCACTGCGAGGAGCGACCTGGCCGGCCGGGATTCGGGCAACTCGCTCGCGCGTGAAGACCGTCAGCCGTGACGGCCGCCAGGTGCCGTCCAAGTCTCCCTGGACGCGGGGAACTCGGCCAGGACGTCGCCCTGTGGCGCGTTCCGACGCCGGTTCAGAGGGGAAGCCCGATGAGACCCCACCGGCGTCGCCGGGCTTCGTCGACCACTTCGGCCCAGCCGGACAGCAGCGCCGTGAACTCCTCGAAGTCCGCGATCCACCGCCCCGGGCAGGCCGCGTGGCGGGCGTACGGCTCCCGCAGGCGCGGCAGGGCGGGGGCGGCCCGTTGCCAGCAGCGGTGCAGACGGACCACGGTCCGGGGGCCGCGGGCGATGAGCGGTCCGGGCCGCCACAGGCCGTCCTCGGACGGGAAGAGCCCGTCGTCCACGTGCCCGGCATCGCTGTCGGCGTCAGGGCCCGGCCAGAGCAGTCCCGTGAGGAACTCGTCCAGCGCGGTCCGCAGGGTGGTCCCGGCGGCGCCCCGGACGTCTTCCCACGCCTGCGTGGCCCAGAAGTGGGGCTTGTACGAGCCGAGGGTGCCGCCGAACTCGTACCGGCCCAGCCAGGCCCGGTCCGGTTCCCCGGGCCACACCCAGCCCGCCTCGACCTCGCCGCTCTCGTCATCCGCGTACGCCGACTCCTGCAGCACCTTGAGGCGGTCGTCCGGTGCGGTCTCCATGAGGTGCGCCCAGTCGACGACCAGGACGGTGAGGTCCGTGCCCATGGGGTGAGGTTAGCCCGCTGTGCAGCAGCCTGGCAGGGACGCCTGCCTCCGGAGCCGGGGCGAGGCTCACCCGCCGCAGGCATCCCGGCGTCCACCGCACCCTAAGCAGCCGCTTACCATGGCCCGGGCTCCTCGTACGGGCCCCACCCCTCGCAACAGCACCCTCCGCCCCTACCGCGCCGTTGAGCGCGAGAAACCCAGGAGCACCCCCCGTGAGCGTCGAACCCCTGCAGGCCACCACCGTCCCGTACGGCGCGCTGGTGCCCGTCACCGTCCACTTCGACGACCTCGACGCGCTCGGCATGCTCCACAACTCCCGCTACCCGCTGCTCGCCGAGCGCGCCTGGGCGGAGTACTGGCACGAGCAGGGCTTCGGCTTCGACGGCGACTGGGCCACCGCGGGTGACATGTGCAATGTCATCAAGGAGATGCGCGTCTCCTACGAGCGCCCGGTCACCCGGCCCGGCCACTACGCGGCGCACCTGTGGGTCGAACGCCTCGGCCGCACCGGCCTCACGTACGGCTTCCGGCTCTGCTCGGCCGACGGCGCAGAGACCTACGCCCAGGGGCACCGGGTGCTCGTCCGCATCGACGCACAGATGCTGCGCCCCACCCCCTGGTCCGACCACGCCCGCGCCATAGCCGACCGGCTGCTCCGGCCGGAGACTCCGGACGAGGGCACGGAGGCGGACGCGGCCTGAGGCGCCGGGGCGCGGGCGGGCGTTGGCGGGGAGCCGGGGCGCGGGCGTTGCCCGGGGCGCCGCCGCCCCATCGGCCGCCGCGCTCAGGACCGTTCCAGATCTCCCGTCACCGCGGGAGCGCCGCCCGACGCCGTACGGCTCGGCACCCGCAGCACCCGCGCGCCCACCACCAGCCCGCACGCCAACGCCGTGACCAGCATGAACGACACCGGCAGCGAGGTCGCCTGGGCGAGGCCGCCGATCGCGGACGGTGCGATGAGGCCGGAGGTGTACGTGATCGTGGCGACGCCCGCGATCGCCTGGCTGGGGGCGGGGCCGCTGCGGCCGGCGGCCGCGAAGGCCAGCGGGACCACCACCGCGATCCCGAGGCCCATCAGCCCGAACCCGCCCATCGCCATGGCCGGATGCCGCGCCGTGACGATCAGCAGCCCACCGGCCGCCGCCAGCACCCCGCCGGCCCGCACCGTGCGCACCGCGCCGAAGCGGGCCACCACCCGGTCCCCGGCCAGCCGCGCGACCGTCATCGTGCAGGCGAAAGCGGTGGTCGAGGCGGCCGCCAGGCCCGCGTCGGTACCCAGTTCGTCGCGGAGGTAGACCGCCGACCAGTCCAGGCCGGCGCCCTCAGCGAACACCGCGCAGAACCCGATCGCCCCGATGACCAGCGCCGATCTCGGCGGTAGCGCGAAGCGCGGCGGCGGATGCTCGTCGGGGGTGCTCCGCAGATCCAGCACACCCCGGCAGGCGAGCGCGCCGAGCAGTGTCAGTACGAGCGCGGCACCGGCCAGATGGAGCCGGGCGTCCCACCCGGCGTGCGCGGCGACGGTGCCGGCCGCCGAGCCGAGCAGGGCGCCCGCACTCCACATACCGTGCAGCCCCGACATGATCGGTTTGCCGAGCCGGTCCTCGGTCTCCAGGCCGAGCGCGTTCATCGCGACGTCCGACATCCCGGAGGCCGCGCCGTACGCCAGCAATGCCGCGGCCAGCGCGAACAGACCGGGGGAGAGGGCGGGCAGGACCAGCGACAGGGTCCAGAGGGCGAGCAGTCCGCGGAGCGCGGTGCGGGCGCCGAGGCGGTGGCTGATCCGGCCGGCCAGCGGCATCGCCAGGGACGCGCCGATCGCGGGGAAGGCGAGTGCCAGGCCGAGTTGGCCCGGTGAGAGGGCGGTGTGGTCCTGAATCCAGGGGATGCGGGTGGCGAAGTTGCCGGTGACCGAGCCGTGGATGAGGAACACCGCGGCAATGGACCAACGCGCGCGGCGCAGTCCGGTGTGGTGGGGGAGAGGCGGAGTGGCGCCGTCGTTGCCAGCCATGGGCGGTAAATTATCAGGAACCCTGCCTGATAATAAGGGCGTTGGCCCGGCCGGATGACAGAATCCCGCCATGCATCCACCGCGCGCGGCAGCGGACCGCCGCACCGCCTCCCCGGCCACCGCCCGGCTGATCAACGACCGCCTGGCCCTCCAACTGCTCCAATCCGAGGGCCCCTTGACGGCAGGTCAGCTCAAGTCGCTGACCGGCCTGTCCCGGCCGACCGTGGCGGACCTCGTCGAGCGCCTCCAGGAGGCCGGGCTGATCGCCGTGGTCGGCGAGAGCGGCACGCAGCGGCGCGGGCCCAACGCACGGCTCTACGGGATCGTCGCCGACCGGGCCCATCTCGTCGGCCTCGACCTGCGGACGCACAGCGTCGCCGTCGCCGTCGCCGACCTCCTCGGCCGGGTGCGCGCCGAACACACCGTCCCCATCGGTCCGGAGGCCGCCCCCGATACGGCCGTGGCCACCGCGCTCGCCGCCGTCGACAAGGCGCTCGCCGCCGCGGGCGCACACACGCCGCACACCATCGCCGTCGGCGCCCCCGGCCTGATCGACCCCGCCACGGGACGGCTCGGCGCCGCCGACTGGATCTCGCCGTGGCACGACGGACTGGTCGGCGCGCTGCGTGCGCGGACGGGCGTCCCCGTCCTGCTGGAGAACGAGGTCAACCTCGCCGCCATCGCGGAGCAGCGCGACGGCGCGGCCCGCGACCGGGACACCTTCGTCCTGCTCTGGCTCGGCCATGGCACCGGCGCCGCCGTGGTCCTGGACGGCACGCTGCGGCGCGGCGCCTCGGGCGGCACCGGCGAGATCGGCTTCCTGCCGGTCCCCGGCACCGGCGCGCTGCCCTCCGCGACCGGCTGCGACGGCGGCTTCCACGCACTGGCCGGCTCCGCCGCGATCTGCGCCCTCGCGGCGGAACACGGGGTGTCGTCGGCCGCCGTGACAGCGGGACGGGACCGACCGTCCGACGAAGCCGAAGCCGCCGGCCCGAACGGGGTGAGAAGCGGGGCGAGCGGGGCGAACGGGCCCTCCACCGAGGCGGCTCCTGACGGGCCCTCCACCGAGGCCCCCACCGACGTCCCGCCCGCCGAGTCCCTCGTCCGCGCCGCCGTGGCCGCCGGGGACGCCGGAGCCGCCTTCCTCGACGCGCTGGCCGCACGGATCGCCCTCGGCGTGGCGGCCGTGTGCGCCGTACTCGACCCCGGGTGTGTCGTCCTCGGCGGCGAGACCGGCTGCGGCGGCGGCGCCGAACTCGCCGACCGGGTCGCCGCCCAGCTGGCCCGGCTCTCCCCGCTGCGCACCGACGTACGCGCGGGGACGGTCGGCGGACGGGCGGTACTGCTCGGCGCGGTGCTCGCCGCCCGGGACGCCGCGCAGAACGAACTGTTCGGGGCGGTGGGGCCGGGGGTGTCGCCCCGGGCCTGAGGGGGTGTCCCTTCAGGGGGGCGGGAACAGATCCCGTAGGGGGTGCGGGTCCCCCTTGCGGGCCACAACGCGCAGGAGGCGGGCGGGTATTCCCGACGTCGCACGGTCGCGCCAGCCCTTCATACGCCGGCCCGTCACGCGCCAGCCCCTCACCCGCCCACCGGCCATCACCCCCAACGAACAGCCCTCACCCACCCACCCTCTCCGCCAAGAACTCCCCATAAGTCCGCCGCCCCTCCGCGTGCTCGGGCGTCAGGTTCCCGCCGCGGCGCAGCGCGGCGGCGGTGGCGCCCGGTAGCCGCACGGGCAGCAGCAGCCGGTGCCGGCCGCCCGCCTCCAGGGTGGTCCGTACGAGGTCGTGGGCGGTCAGCACCTCGGGGCCGCCCATGTCGGGGACCCGGCCCGCCGGGGGGCCGGCCGCCAACTCGGCGAGGCGGGCGGCGACTTCGTTCACCTCGACCGGCTGCACCCGTACCCCGGTCGGCACCGGCAGTACCGGTGAACGGGCGCCCGCCTTGATGATCTGGAGCACCAGATGGTGGAACTGCGTCGTGCGCAGCACCGTCCAGCCGATGCCGGAGTCCTCGATCAGCCGCTCCACCGCGAGTTTGGTCCGGTAGTAGCGGAGCGGGACCCGGTCCACCCCGACGATCGAGATGTACACCAGGTGCGGGACGCCCGCCGCCTTCGCCGCCTGCACGAGCCGCCCGGCCGCCTCCATGTCGCCGCCGGCCGGTGAGCTGGCGCAGTGCACGAGCGCGTCCACGCCCGCCAGCGCCTCCGGCAGCCCCGTGCCGTCGCGCAGATCGACGGCGTAGGAGTGCGGCCGCGGCCGCTCCCGGCCGGTGTGGGGGTGCCGGCTCAGCGACCGGACGTCGTGGCCGTCGTCGAGCAGCCGGTGCACCAGGGGGCGTCCGAGTGTGCCGGTGCCGCCGGTCACCAGAATTGTCGCCATCGTGGATCAGTCCTTGAGAGGTGGAGGAACGGGTACGTCCTCGCTATGACGCCTCACGCGCGCCGTCTGTGACACGGGCGGCGCGCCGGGGGCTGTGAGGCAGCCCACAGGGCTTCGCCCGCATGGGCGACGACGCGGCGTGGCAGACTGAAGCTGTACTGACATAAAAGCAGCAGCGCACTCCGGGGTCGGTGTAATTCCGAACCGGCGGTAACAGTCCGCGACCCGTCCGCAGCCAGCGGCCGGTTGAGCAGGTGAAATTCCTGCACCGACGGTGAAAGTCCGGATGGGAGGCAGTGCGCGGCGGGCGAGCTTCGGTACACCGCCGTCGGCGGCGCGTCCGGGTATTTTCCCGGGCGGTCCGTGTATGTCCGGCCGCGGTGTTCCCGTGGCGTCGTTTCCGCTTCTGTCGTCCGACAGCCCCGGAGTCCGTGCCCTGAGAGGCAGGAGGACCCGGTGGCCACCGCAGCCCCCGTCGAGATCGCGGCGATGCGCCGAGCCATCGAGCTCGCCGCGCGCGGGCTCGGGCACACCAGCCCCAACCCCGTGGTCGGCTGTGTCGTCCTGGACTCCGCGGGCCGTACGGCGGGCGAAGGCTGGCACCAGCGGGCCGGCGGGCCGCACGCCGAGGTCCATGCCCTGCGTGCCGCGGGCGAACGGGCCCGCGGCGGCACCGCACTGGTCACCCTCGAACCCTGCAACCACACCGGCCGCACCGGCCCCTGCGCCCAGGCGCTGATCGACGCCGGGGTCACCCGCGTCGTCTACGCCGTCTCCGACCCCAACCCGACCGCCACCGGCGGCGCCGTCACCCTGGCCGCGGCCGGGATCGACGTCGAGGGCGGACTGCTCGCCGACGAGGCCGCGGCCGGCAACGAGGCCTGGCTGACGTCGGTACTGCGCCGCCGCCCCTTCGTGCTGTGGAAGTACGCCGCGACCCTCGACGGCCGGATCGCCGCCGCCGACGGCACCAGCCGGTGGATCAGCTCGCCCCAGTCGCGTGCCGACGTGCACCGGCTGCGTGCCGCCGCGGACGCCGTGATCGTCGGCTCCGGCACCGCCCGCGCCGACGACCCGCAGCTCGGCGCCCGGATCGCGGGTCTGTCCGACGACGCGATCTGCCAGCCGCTGCGGGTCATCGTCGACTCCGGTGCCACCGCCGTGAAGGCCGGCGCCCGCGTCCTGGACGGCACCGCGCCGACCCTCGTCGCGGTCGCCGAGGACGCCGACGCGAGCCACCTCGAAGGCCTCGCCCCGCTCGTCCGGCTGCCGCGCGCCGCCGACGGGCGCGGCCTGCACCTCCCCGCGCTGCTCCAGGCCCTCTACGAGCGGGACGTCCGTTCCGTGCTCCTCGAAGGGGGCCCCACGCTCGCCGGTGCCTTCCTCGCCGCGCAGGCCGTCGACAAGGTCGTCGGCTATCTCGCGCCGGTCCTGCTCGGCGCCGGACCGGCCGCCGTCGGCGACGCCGGAATCACCACCATCGCCCAGGCGTTGCGGCTCGACGTGACCGACACCGAACGGCTCGGACCCGACCTGCGCATCACCGCCACCCCCATCCGCCACGCCCTGAACGAGGAGAACTGACGTGTTCACCGGAATCGTCGAAGAACTGGGTGAGGTCGCCGCCGTCGAGGACCTCGGCGACAGCTCCCGGTTCCGGCTCCGCGGCCCCGTCGTCACGGAGGACGCCAAGCACGGTGACTCGATCGCCGTCAACGGTGTCTGTCTGACCGTCGTGGACACCGCCGACGGTGAGTTCACCGCCGACGTGATGGCCGAGACCCTGAACCGCTCCAGCCTCGGCGCACTGGCCGCCGGCTCCCGCGTCAACCTGGAGCGCCCGATGGCGCTCGGCGGGCGGCTCGGCGGACACCTCGTCCAGGGCCATGTCGACGGCACCGGCACGATCCTCGAACGCACCCCCGGCGAACACTGGGAGATCGTCAAGGTCGCGCTGCCCGCCGCGCTGTCCCGCTACGTGGTGGAGAAGGGCTCCATCACCGTCGACGGCGTCAGCCTCACCGTCGTCGACGCGGCGGACGACTACTTCACCATCAGCCTCATCCCCACCACCCTGGCGCTGACCACCCTGGGTCTCAAGAAGGCCGGGGACCCCGTCAACCTCGAGGTCGACGTCCTCGCCAAGTACGTCGAGCGGCTGCTCGGGCGGGGCTCCGACGACCGCGGAGACCTCGACGAGATCAAGGAGATGGACCGGTGAGCGTCCTCGACACGCTGAACGGCGAGGCCTTCACGGCCCTCGGGCAGCACGTCATCTGGTCGGACATGATCGGCAACACCATCGGCCTGGCCGCCCTGGCACTCGGCTGGCGGCGCTCGATCTGGACCTGGCCCGCCCAGTTCCTGTCCGGCGTCGTCCTCGTCGCCGCCTACGCCTCCGCCCACCTCAGCGGCGGCGTCGGCAAGCAACTCCTCGTCATCGGCGTGGCGTTGTGGGGCTGGCGGCAGTGGCAGCGCGGCCGGCAGCAGGCCCAGGACGGCTCCATCGCCGTACGCTTCGCCGGCTGGCGCGAGCGCGGTGTGCTGCTCGGCGGCACCGCCCTGGGCACCGCGGCCGTCGGCACCCTGTTCACCCTGGTCCCGCAGCTGTCCTGGAACCCCTGGCCGGACGCCTACATCTTCGTCGGCACGCTCGCCGCGATGGTCGCCCAGGCCCGCGGTCTGGTCGAGTTCTGGCTGGCCTGGCTGCTGGTCGACATCGTCGGCGTCCCGCTCGCCTTCAGCAGCGGGCTCGCCTTCTCCGGCCTCGTCTACGTCGTCTATCTCGCCCTCGTCGTGTGGGGCCTGCGCGACTGGTGGCTGCGTTCGCGCGCGGCCGCCCGCCCCGTCCTGGAAGGAGCAGCGGCATGACCGCACTGCAGAGCTGGTACGACGAGGACGCCGCGGCACTGGCGCTCGACCCCGTCGAGCAGGCCATCGCCGATATCGCCGCAGGCCGCCCGGTGGTCGTCGTGGACGACGAGAACCGCGAGAACGAGGGCGACCTCGTCGTCGCCGCGGAGAAGGCCACCCCCGAGATCGTCGCGTTCATGATGAGCGAGTGCCGCGGGCTGATCTGCGCCCCCATGGAGGGCCCGGAGCTGGACCGGCTGGAACTCCCGCAGATGGTCGAGCACAACACCGAGTCGATGCGGACCGCCTTCACCGTCTCCGTCGACGCCACCGCCGCGCACGGCGTGACCACCGGCATCTCCGCCGCCGACCGCGCCACCACCCTCCGCCTGCTCGCCTCCGGGGAGTCGGCCGCCGGTGACTTCGTCCGGCCCGGCCACATCTTCCCGCTGCGCGCCCGGCCCGGCGGGGTGCTGGTCCGCAACGGCCACACCGAGGCCGGCGTCGACCTCGCCCGGCTGGCCGGACTGCGCCCGGCCGCCGCCATCGTGGAGATCGCCGGTGAGGACGGCACGATGCTGCGGCTGCCGGAGCTGGTGCCGTTCGCCCGTAAGCACGGCCTGTCGATCATCTCCATCGAGGACCTGATCGCCTACCGGCAGTCGTCCGAGCCCACCGTCCGCCGCGAGGCCGAGACCCGGCTGCCCACCGCGCACGGCGAGTTCACCGCCTACGGCTACCGCTCCACCGTCGACGGCGTCGAGCACATCGCACTGGTCGCCGGGGAGCTCGGCGACGGCGAGGACGTCCTGGTCAGGGTGCACTCCGAGTGCCTGACCGGCGATATCTTCCACTCCCTGCGCTGCGACTGCGGCCCCCAGCTGGAGGCGTCACTGCGGCAGATCGCCGAGGCCGGACGCGGTGTGGTGATCTACCTCCGCGGCCACGAGGGACGCGGCATCGGCCTGCTGTCCAAGCTGCGCGCCTACGAACTCCAGGAGCGCGGCCGCGACACCCTCGACGCCAACCTCGAACTGGGACTGCCCGCCGACTCCCGCGACTACGCGGCGGGCGCGCAGATGCTCCAGGACCTCGGGGTGCGCTCCCTGCGCCTGATGACCAACAACCCCGAGAAGACCGCCGCCCTGCTGCGGCACGGCCTGCGGGTCTCCGGCCGGGAGCCGATGCCCGTCCAGGCCGGCGAACACAATCTGCGGTACCTGCGCACCAAGCGCGACCGGATGGGCCACGACCTCCCCTGGCTCGAGCCCGACCGCCCCACCACCTGCGACAACCAGTAGCCACCCGGCACCACGTCACCACCAACCGCACCATCACCCGAACGAGGAGAACCGTGAGCGGCAAGGGCGCACCCGAACTGACCGTGAAGAACTGTGGCGACCTGCGGGTGGCCGTCATCGCCGCGCAGTGGCACCAGCAGGTCATGGACGGCCTCGTGGACGGCGCGCTGCGCGCCCTCACCGAGCTGGGCATCGACGAGCCGACCCTGCTGCGGGTGCCGGGCACCTTCGAGCTGCCGGTGGTCGCCAAGGTCCTGGCCGGCCGCGGCTACGACGCGGTGGTCGCCCTCGGCGTGGTCATCAGGGGCGGCACACCGCACTTCGACTACGTCTGCCAGGGCGTCACCCAGGGCCTGACCCAGGTCGCGGTGGACACCGGCGTACCGGTCGGCTTCGGCGTGCTGACCTGCGACACCGAGCAGCAGGCCCTGGACCGGGCGGGCCTGGAGGGGTCCGTCGAGGACAAGGGCCACGAGGCGGTGACCGCCGCGGTCGCCACCGCCGCGACGCTGCGGACCGTGTCCGAGCCCTGGCGCTAGGAGCGGGGGCCGACCGCGTAGGGTGGTCACCATCATGTCCAAGAAGACGTTCGAGGAGCTGTTCTCCGAGCTCCAGCAGAAGGCCGCCACCGGCGACCCCGCCACCTCCCGCACCGCCGAGCTGGTGCAGGCCGGTGTCCATACGATCGGCAAGAAGGTCGTCGAGGAGGCCGCCGAGGTGTGGATGGCCGCCGAGTACGAGTCCGACGAGGCCGCCGCCGAGGAGATCTCCCAGCTCCTCTACCACCTCCAGGTCATGATGGTCGCCAAGGGCATCTCCCTCGACGACGTCTACGCCCACCTCTGATCCACCCCACCGCACCACCAACACCTCTCAGCTGCAAAGGAATTCGCTCTCATGCTGCGCATCGCTGTCCCCAACAAGGGTTCACTGTCCGAGCCTGCGTCGGCGATGCTCCATGAGGCCGGCTACCGCCAGCGCAAGGACCGCAGGGAACTGGTCCTGGTCGACGCCGAGAACGAGGTCGAGTTCTTCTTCCTGCGCCCCCGCGACATCGCGGTCTACGTGGGCTCCGGCAAGCTCGACATCGGCATCACCGGCCGTGACCTGCTGCTGGACTCCGGCTCGCCGGCCGAGGAGATCCTCCAGCTCGGCTTCGCCGGCTCGACCTTCCGCTACGCCACCCGCCCGGGCACGGCCAAGGAGGTCAGCGAGTTCGGCGGCATGACGATCGCCACCTCGTTCTCCGGCCTGGTCCGGCAGCACCTCGCCGACAACGGTGTGGACGCCTCCGTCGTCCACCTCGACGGCGCGGTGGAGACCGCCATCCAGCTCGGCGTCGCCGAGATCATCGCGGATGTCGTGGAGACCGGCACCACCCTGCGCAACGCCGGCCTGGAGATCATCGGCGAGCCGATCCTCAAGTCCGAGGCCGTGGTCATCCGCGGCACCGGCGCGCCGGACGACGACCCGAAGGTGCGCCAGTTCCTGCGCCGTATGCAGGGCGTCCTGGTGGCCCGCCGGTACGTGATGATGGACTACGACATCCGGGTCGAGCACGTCGAGAAGGCCGTCGGCCTCACCCCCGGCCTGGAGTCGCCGACCGTCTCCCCGCTGCACCACGAGGGCTGGGTCGCGGTCCGCTCGATGGTCCCGTCCAAGGACGCCCAGCGCATCATGGACGAGCTCTACGACCTCGGCGCCCGCGCGATCCTGACCACCGGCATCCACGCCTGCCGGCTCTGACCCGCGGCCCCGGCCAGATCCCGTACCCCCCTGCCTCACCCCTCACGGAAGACCGACGACGTGTCCGCGCCCCTGCCCAGCCTGCCGGTGACCTTCCGGCCGACCCGCACCCGGGTCGTCCTGTACTCCGTGGGCCTCGCCCAGCTCGCCGCCCTCACGGCGATCGCGCTGGCGCTGCCGAAGCTGAGCGGCGGCGAGCGGCTGAGCTTCGTCCTCACCGGACTGCTGGTGCTGGCCGTCCTCCTGCTCCTCGCCCGCCCGAAGGTGGTCGCGAGCCAGGACGGCGTCACGGTGGTCAACCTCACCACCCGGCGCGAACTGGCCTGGGCGCAGGTCGTACGCGTCAACCTCCGGGCCGGCGACCCCTGGGTCCACCTCGACCTCGCCGACGGCACCAGCCTGCCCGCCATGGGCATCCAGCCCGGCATCGCCCGGGACCAGGCCATCCGGGACGCCCGCGCGCTGCGCGACCTCACCGAGAAGCATGGTGCTGTCGACCACACGGCCGGATGAGCCTGCCCTAATCGAGGCCCCGCTGTTTACTCTGTTCTCCGGGGCGCGCCCTGCGCCCCGCCCCTCAAGGGGACCACTGCGACCCGAGGAGTGACTCCCTCCGGCAATGGACGGATCGTCCTGTAGTACCTGCGCCGCCCCTCCCCAACCCCCGCATACCACGGAGGCGGCGGCATGACCGGCCCCCTGCTGCTGCTCGCCGCGGCACTCGTCCTGATCCTGGCCAACGGTTTCTTCGTCGCCGCCGAGTTCGGACTCGTCACCGTCGAGAAGGCGGACGCCGAACGCGCCGCGGCCGACGGCGACCGCGCCGCCCACACCGTCGTCTCCGCCCTCCGGGAACTCTCCTTCCAGCTGTCCGGCACCCAACTGGGCATCACGATCACCTCCTTGGTCGTCGGCATGCTCGCCGAGCCCGCCCTGGCCGAACTGCTGGCCGGGCCGCTGCTCGCCACCGGCCTGCCCAAGGGCGCGGTCCCCGGCACCGCCGTCGTCATCGGCATGCTGCTGGCCTCCGCCGTCCAGATGGTCATCGGCGAGCTGGTCCCCAAGAACTGGGCGGTGTCCAAGCCGCTGCCCGTCGCCCGGGTCGTGGCCGGCCCGCAGCGGGTCTTCTCCCACTTCTTCCGCCCGGTGATCACCCTGCTGAACACCGTCGCCAACCGCCTGGTGCGCGCCCTGGGCGTGGAGCCGACCGACGAGCTGGCCTCCGCCCGCACCCCCGGCGAACTGGTCTCGCTCGCCCGGCACTCCGCCCGCGCGGGTGCCATCGAGCAGGACACCGCCGACCTCTTCGTGCGCACCCTCTCGCTGGGCGATCTGACGGCGGAGAACGTCATGACGCCACGCGTCCGGGTGAGCGCGCTGCAGGCGTCCGCGACCGCCGAGGACGTGGTGAACCTCACCCGCGCCACCGGCCTGTCCCGGTTCCCCGTCTACCGCACCCGCCTCGACGAGATCGTCGGCATGGTGCACCTCAAGGACGCGCTGGCCGTCCCGGCGCACGACCGGCTGCGCATCCCGGCCGCCCGGATCGCGGTACCGCCGCTGCTGGTGCCCGAGACACTGCCGGTTCAGCCGCTGCTGGAGCGGCTGCGCAGCGAACAGCCGATCGCGGTGGTCGTCGACGAGTACGGCGGCACCGCCGGTGTGGTGACCCTGGAGGACATCATCGAGGAGCTGGTCGGCGAGGTCCGCGACGAGCACGACGGGGTGGACCTGCCCGAGCTGGGTCAGGCCCCGCCCGAGGAGGGCCGCCCCGCCTGGGACGCCGACGGCGGCTGCCGGGTGGACACCCTGCGGCGGATCGGCCTGGACGCCCCCGAAGGACCGTACGAGACGGTGGCAGGACTGGTGGCCCACATACTCGGCCGTATCCCGGCCCCCGGCGACATCGCGGAACTCGACGGCTGGCGGCTGCGGGTGCGGCTGGTGTCGCACCACCGCGCCGAGCGGATAAGGATCGTACGGACCGCGACCGTCATGGCGCCCGCCGCCCCCGGGGCGCGCCGTGAACCCCTCGTGCTCGGCGCGGAGGTGGCCCGATGACGCTGGTCCAGCTTCTCTTCGCGGTGCTGCTCGTGCTGACCAACGGCTTCTTCGTCGGCGCCGAGTTCGCCCTGGTCTCGGTACGCCGCAGCCAGATCGAGCCGCTGGCGACCGAGGGCTCCACCCGGGCCCGGCAGGTGCTGCACGGCCTGGAGAACCTCCCGCAGATGATGGCCGCCGCGCAGTTCGGCATCACCGTCTGCTCGCTGACGCTGGGCGCGGTCGCCGAGCCGACCGTCGCCCACCTCCTGGAGCCGCTCTTCGAGGCGGTGCACCTGCCCGCCGCCCTGGTCCACCCGCTCGGCTATGTCATCGCCCTGGCGCTGGTGGTCTTCCTCCACCTCGTCATCGGCGAGATGGTCCCCAAGAACCTGGCGATGGCCGCGCCGGAGAAGACCGCCCTGTGGTTCAGCCCCGGTCTGGTCGCCTTCGCGCGGCTGTGCCGCCCGGTCACTGCGCTGCTCGGGGCCTGCGCCCGCGGAGTGCTGCGGATCTTCCGGGTGGAGCCGAAGGACGAGGTCGAGGCGGCCTTCACCAGTGAGCAGCTCACCCACCTCGTGGAGGACGCGGGGCAGGCGGGCCTGCTGGAGCCGGCCGAGCAGGAACAGCTCTCGGACGTCCTGGAACTGGGCAGCCGCCCCGTCACGGAGGTCCTCCTCGACCGGGCGGGACTGGTCACCGTCGAACCGACCGTGACCCCTCGCCAGGTGGAGGAGCTGACCGTACGGACCGGCTACTCCCGCTTCCCGGTGTGCGCCCCCGGCGGCGCGTACATGGGCTACCTCCACGTCAAGGACGTCCTCGACCTGGAGGAACGGGACCGCGCGGTGCCCCAGCGCATCTGGCACCCGATGACCACGCTGCGCGCCGAGCTGCCCCTGGACGACGCGCTGACGGCGATGCGCCGGGCCGCCTCCCATCTGGCGGCGGTCGCCGACGCGACCGGCCGGGTGCTCGGCCTGGTCGCGCTGGAGGACGTGCTGGAGATGCTGGTCGGGGAGGTCCGTGACCCCGCGCACCGGCGGGCACCGGCGGCCCGTACCCGCGGCCGCGCGGGCGACCGGGTCAGCGAGCCCCGCGAGGAGGCCCCGCTGCCGGCGGAGGACCGGGTGCCGACGGGCTGAGACGAGGGCGGCCGGCCGCCGCTCAGAACTCCGGCCGCCCCGGCGTGTCCGGGCCGCGGCCGGAGAGGACCTCGCCGTAGGCCTGCATCAGATCCGGCAGCCGGAGCGTGGCGAGGTCGTCGCGGGTCGGGGTGCCGCGCCAGGTGGAGAGCCGCAGATCGCGGTAGGCGCAGCTCTTCTCGTACAGGGTGCGCAGAAAGCGGCCGTTGCCCAGCTCGTCGATCCAGCCCTGCTCGACGACATGCCCGCTGATGCTGCACAGCTCGTCGCGGGCCTCCTCGTCCCAGTGGTCGCCGTTCTCCTCGGCCAGCACCTCACCGATGGCGGTCAGCTCCAGCGGCCGGTAGCTGGGGAAGTCGACACGGCTGGTGAAGCGGGACGACAGCCCCGGGTTGGCGGCCAGCAGCCGGTCCATGCCCTCCGGGTAGCCCGCCAGGATGACCACCAGCCGGTCGCGGTTGTCCTCGGCGCGCTTGAGCAGCAC
Organism: Streptomyces sp. NPDC001219; assembly: GCF_053597915.1. Lineage (NCBI taxonomy): Bacteria > Bacillati > Actinomycetota > Actinomycetes > Kitasatosporales > Streptomycetaceae > Streptomyces > Streptomyces sp. NPDC001219. The sequence continues at coordinate 93,380 of NZ_JBSFJF010000030.1, forward strand.
CTGCAGGGCCTCGTCGCCGTAGGCGTCGCCCTTGCTGTAGCCGGAGTTGGACAGGCTGTACGCCTCGTCGACGAACAGCACCCCGCCCAGCGCGGAGTCGATCAGCTCATTGGCCTTCACCGCGGTCTGGCCGAGGAACTCACCGACCAGATCCGACCGCTGGGCCTCCACGAGATGGTCGCCGCCGAGGAGCCCCAGGGCGTAGAAGACCCGCCCCAATATCCGGGCCACGGTGGTCTTGCCGGTGCCGGACGGGCCGGAGAAGACGAAGTGCCGCTTGGGCGGCTGCACCGGCAGCCCCTGGCTCGCCCGCAGCCGCGCCATCCGCAGCTGGGCCGACAGCGCCCGCACCTGCCGCTTGACCGGCTCCATGCCGACCATCCGCTCCAGCTCCGCCAGCGCTTTCTCCAGCAGCACCGGATCGGCGGGCCCGGCGGGCAGCCGCTCCGCGCCGCGCGGCACCGAGGCCGTCGCCTTGACCCGGGCCGCCGCGTCGCCCCCGGCGGGCGGGCCGCCGCCCTCACCGCCGTCCGGCCCGTCCGCCTCGCCGGTCACCAGCAGCTCCCGGCCGTCGACCGGGTCGAGCGGGGCCGGCGGGTCCGGGTCGCCGCCGGCCCCCTGGCCGAGGCCCGCGGCGGAGACCGTCGCGAGATCGGCGCCCTCGTCCAGGCCGTCCCCCTCGGCGATGGCGGCGAGCCGCGCCGCGGTGTCCATGAACGCCGGGTCGACCCGGTGCACGGCGCGGTAGAGGGGGAGCGCCGCGGCGCTGCGGCCGGTGCCCTCATGGGCGCGGGCGAGCCAGTAGCGCAGCTCCTTGCGCTGCGGCTGCTCGCTGCGGCAGCGCATCAGCGCGGCCGCCAGCAGGGGTTCGGCCTGCCCGTACATCTCCAGCCGGACCCGCGCCATGCCGCCGAACAGCCCCGCCTCGATGCCCAGCACCGGGTCGGCGAGCAGCGGCTCGGTGTGCCGTACGAGCTGGTCCCAGTCCTTGACGAGGTAGGCGCGGCAGGCGTGCAGAAAGCGGACCTGGGGGTCGGTGTCGACGGGCGGGCAGCCGGCCAGCGCCTGGTCCAGCTCGGCGACATGGCGGCCGTCGAGCCAGTGGGAGGCGTGGGCGAGCAGCAGATCGCGGCCGGTCTCCAGCACCGGCTGGACCCACCAGCCCAGCCAGTACCAGGAGTTGAGGGTGCGTCGGTGGCGGGCCCGCATGTCGCCGAAGCGTTCGCGGTGCCGGTGCATCCGCAGCAGCGCGAGGGAGGTGTCCGCGCGCAGTGCGTGCAGGCCGAGCCAGGCGTCGGCCATCGTCGGATCGAGCCGTACCGCGGCCCGGAACTCCTCCTCGGCCTGCGGATAGGCGCCCACGGTGTAGGCGTCGACCGCGCGCAGCCAGGCGAGCTCGGCCGGGGCGGGCGAACCCTGAGTGCCGAAATCCATCCCGTCCCCCCACAAAGCGTCCCCCGCGCGGCGCCGGGCGAGTGCCCGGCCGCGGCTCCCTAACCGGCATACGGCGGACGGGAGTTGACCGTCTCCGCGCACACCTCGGTCCCAGGCCGGCGGTGGCACGGACTCGCATGGTACCTGCGGGATCGGTGCACGCCGAAGAGGGCGGTGCGGGCCAAGAACGTACGGCGGGGCGCGAGGTGACGGCGCGAAGAATGCGGTGACCCTGGGTGAGGGAGAGAGGCTCCCGACCGGCGGCGCGAGCGGCATCTGGACAGAACGAAGCCCCCGATCACGGGGGAACAACCGGGGGCTTCGCATCTGTGGGCGGTCCGTTGAACCGCACATTGAGAACGTAAGTCCTGTACGCCCCCCAGGTCAAGCCGAGTTGAGGTACTCGGCGGGACCCTGTCGGCGGCGCCGGGCGGGTCGGCCGCGGTTGGCTACGGAGGGTGAAATAGGGGGCCGCTCAGGGTGTTCCGGAAGGTCCCACCACTACCTCGTACCCCATCTGCCCCTGGTGGACCAGGAAATCGGCGTACGGGCGCGAAGCATCCGCTGCGAAGTGCGCGCGCTCCGCCGGAATCCAGCCACTCCAGAACGCGGAGAGCCCCGGTCCGTCGCGGAGTTGACCCCTTTCCCAGGAGTCCTCGCGCGTCAGTTCCATCCACAGCAGGCACGCCAGAAACGGCCGCAGCGCCCGCCGTCCCGCGCCCACGCCCTCGACCAGCACCAGCGGTGCGGGCGCCAGCGCACGCTCCTCCGTGAACTCCCCGCGCACCCAGTCGTAGACGCCGTAGCGCGCCGTCTCGCCCCGCGACAGCGGCCCGAGGATCTGGGAGCCGAACCGCTCACTCCAGGCGAACAGTTCCTCATGGGTGGCGAGATCGTCGGTGTGCACCACCGGCACCCCGCCCAGCGCGTCGGCCAGCCGGTCCGCGAACGTGCTCTTGCCCGACCCCGCGTGCCCGTCCACCGCGACCAGCCGCACCGGACCGCAGGAGGGCGGTGCGGCGTGCAGCCGGGCGGCGAGCGGGGCGAGGCCATGGTCCATCGCGCCAGCGTACGCCGCCACCGCACACCGCTCCGACGCCACTGGTCCACACCAATATTGGTGCCGCGACGCGCCCCGCACCGCCTTCCGCAGCCGGCCCGGAAGGGCAATAGTTGAGCCACTGCCCCGCCGCCCGTCACCCGCCCGGCCTCTCCCACCCGCTCCTCTGCATCCCACTGGGGGACACTCCATGACCAGCTCCGCACCCCGGCGCACCGTCCTGGCAGCCGCGCTCGCCGCCGCGGCGGGCGCCGCCACCCCCGCGGCGCAGGCCGCCGACCCCGCCCGTACGCCCCCCGCGTCCCCGGCCCCCACCACCCCGGAGGCCGCCGCGCGCCGACCGAAGAGCCTCGTGGACTATCACGCCTGGACCACCACCGCCGACTGGCACTCGGGCCGCGCCCGGGGGACCGGCCCCGCACACGGCTCCCGGCCGGGCATCCGCCTCGTCCACCCGGCCGGCACCGTCGACTACAAGGACCCGCACACCGGCCGGACCACCGCCTGGGAGTACGCCGTCTGGACCTCCCCGGCACACCCCCTCAAGGTCCCGGCCACCGAGGCCGTCGCCTCCTGGAACGCCCACACCCCGGCCGGCACGTGGATCGCCGTCGAACTGCGCGGCACCTACTCCGACGGCGGCCGCACCCCCTGGTACGTCATGGGCCGCTGGACCGCCGGCGACAGCGACGCCGACATACGGCGCACCTCCGTCGACGGCCAGAAGGACGGCCGCAGCAGCATCTCGACCGACACCTTCGCCATCGACACCCCCGCGAGCGGCCTCCGCCTGACCTCGTACGAGCTGCGCGTCACCCTCCACCGCCGGCCCGGCACCGCCCTCACCCCCACCGTCTGGCGGCTC